>CAZZDF010000179.1:0-4306 GCA_964652915.1 uncultured Propionivibrio sp.
TTTCACCGGGCATCAGCGCGTCAAACGCGCCAAAAACAGCGGCATGGCGAAAGCGCTTGGCAACACCGCACGCATCGAAGGAATAAAGTGCTTCAGGGGTAGGTTGACCACAAGCGTGCATGAAAGCTCCTGAGAAAAAACACCGGACTGGTGCGAACCGCTATTGTCAGCACCCTGGCACCAAGAGTCTTTGATGTAGATCAGCGATGCCCCTGAACCGAGAAAGGGCATCGCTTTGCTCGGGACTTATTTACAAACCCGCGGATTTTCTGCTTTCAGTTCCTCTTCAACCCCCGGCAAGCGCTTGAAGGCAGCAAAGCGAGCCTGATCACGTTGGCGCTCCCATTCCTTGCTTTCTGGGTCGCCATTGAGCAGATACCGCCCACCCCGATAAACAGGATCCATCGCCGCGCGCAGCGCCGCAGCCTCATTGAGCCAGCGCGCCTCTTCGTCCAGCGCATCGGCGCTGGCATGAATCAGGTCGAGCAGCAACAGCAGGCGCTGTGAATCGGTCCAACGCTGCTTGTCCATTTTTTCCAAGGCTTCCGCCAGAGTTTTGCGCGCAGACGCCGTTTTACCTTGCGCCAACTGTGTCCACGCCAAGGTCGAACGAAGCGTCTCGCTGTGGCGTGCTGGCATTGGCTGCGCCGAGAGCAAGGCTTCCGCTTCGGCAGCCCGCTCATGCGCAATCAGAAACCAGATCATCGGCTCAATTTGCCAGATGACGAGTTCTCGCTGCTCACCACTCAACTCCGCGAGATTCTTGCGCAACAAATCCTCGGCTGCCAGCGTGTCGCCTTGCGCATCAAGCAGGCGCGCCAACTGCACGCGATCATAAAACAGGCGATAGTCGCTCTGCGCGGCGACCGATTCGCGGACGGCTATCGCTTCCCGATAACGCTCGATGCGCGTTTCCGCATTCGCCTGCGCGTCGATCCAGACCATCGCCTCCAGCACATCGGCCAGACGCCAGCGTTCGGCCGGCGGCAACTCGCGCAAAATCGGTAGCAAGTCCAGGTACTCGGATCGACTCAGCTCCGCTTCGGAATACCGGGCCACGGCAAGGCGCGCATCGAGCACGCGCAACGCTTTCTGCGAATCCTCCGGCAATTTTGCGCTTTCAGCGAGTGCCAACTGGAACAAGCGAAGCGCTTGAGCTTCGTTTTCGGCCGACTCAAACCACTGCCCGGCCTCCCACAACACCTGCCAACGAGCTTCGGGAGTCCGCGCCTCGGCCAGCTGCTTTTCCCAATCGGGAGGAGCCACGTCCTGCCCAACACGACTGAGCGAGAAAACAGCTTGCTGTGGCATGCCGGTATCCCAAAGCAACGCAACCGGCAGTGCTATTGCGGCAAGGTAAATGCCGATACCGACCAAACTCTCAAGCAAGGTTGGCGCCCGACCATTCAGCCACGGCAGGAGCATCCGCACGGTTTGCAGACGCTGCGCAAAAGCCGGCCAGCGCGGGCCGGGCGCGGCATGCATGCGCTCAAGCAAAGTCGTCACCGAGGCTTCACCCGGCGCTACGGCTTTAAGTCCCTTGAGCAGGCGCATGCGTTGCCACCCACCCGGAATGCCCAAGGCCAGCAGGAGTGCCGCTCCTGCCAGAACCGTGCTGTCCAGCGCATAGGCTACGCCGAACAAGGCGCCAATACTCAACACAAAAAAGCCAAAACGGAAACACGGTCGCCGTGCAAACAAAAAGCTATCGACGATCTGCCCGCCATCGAGCGGGGTAAAAGGCAACAGGTTGAAATAGTTGATGCCCAGCGCCATCCAGCCGATATTGGTCAGCAGCGCGCGGCTTTCGGGATGATTCTGGCTCAAGCGCAAACAAACAACGCCCAGTAGCAAGCCGGGCAGAGGCCCGGCCAGCAACACCACGAGTTTCTGCCACGGCCCGGCGTCATCCTTGCGGCCAATGGCAACAGCGCCGAGAAAGGGCAACACCAGCACGCTCAATCCACTATAGCCCACGGCACGCATGGCCAGCGCATGGCCGAACTCATGAAAGAACAAGACACCCAGAATAAGTAGCGCCATCTCCCACGAGGTCATATAGCCCAAAGCCGCTGCACCGGCCAGCAGGCTGATGACAAACCACAACAGCTTGTCGCGCCGCGACATGACGTTATGCCCGGTCAGCGCCTCCTGAATTTTCCAGGCATGCCGGTCGGCAGTAACGCGCAATGACGCCTCTTCCACCTCCATGGCCGGCGGCAGTGCAGCGACACGCCGATTACCGGCCATCACCTGCCGCAAATAGCGCCAGGCACCGGCTGCCGTAAAGCGCCACTGATCACCCGCAGTGCACATCGCGCCGCAGCGCTGGCAATGTGTAAGGAGACCTGCCCGCAAGGCGCGGTGCCGCTGACGCACGATCTCCAGATCGGTGATCACCGGCCCGGCATCGGCCTCAGCAACGCGGCGGCAATGAAACGCCCAATGCTCGGCCAGCGTCGCCGCCGCGGCATCGGCGAGTTGGCAGTTGGGTGGAACCGGCAGCAATAGATGCAAGCGCCGGTTTTCCGTCTCGAGCATCGTCTGCTCATAGTCGGTAGTAAAGGAAACTGCCGCGACAAACCCCGGCTCTGGCGTGTCGGCGATTTGCACCGAAGCGCGGCTGCCGCTTGGCGCATGAACATGAATATCGATCCAGACTGGCTGCGCTTCAGCGTAGCGCAGGATGGGCTGCGCCAGCACCGTTTCTTCATAAACAAAGCCCAGTGCAGCCAGCCGCTCGGTCATCGGGTCAAGAACTGCTGCCACCTCGGCAGGCATGGCCGAACGGTCGGCGGGAAGAATATCGCCCGGCGCAAAACGCATCCGCATCAACTGCAGCCAGACAACCAGAAAACGAATTCCGATCAGCGCGACCCACAGGCCAATCATTACCAGCACAAGATAGATCAGCGACTTTTCGTCCATGCCCCCACTTCCAGTTCGATGACTATTGCCTCGGTCTATTGGGGCGCCAAGCCGTAATCCATCAAGATTTTGTTGTACGCTCCAGAATCCTTGAGTTTCTTGAAACCGGAATCGAATTTCTCCGCCAGCAACTTGCCGTTAAGCGTCGCTCCGGAAAACAGAATGTAGTACTCGGCCACCTCAAGCGGCTTGGGATGGGTGGTAAATAAGAACGCTTCGTCCGGACCAAATAGACGCCGAATCATCGCGTAGCCTGCCGGTTTGGCCGTTTGGTAAACATCTATCCGGCCGGCCAGCAATTTCTTGAAATTCAAATCCTCACTCGGCACGGGATCGGCTTCAATCCCGAGTTTTTGATAGATTTTTTCCTGCTTGTAGCCAATCGTCACCCCAACCTTATATTTCTTCAAATCGTCCAGGGTATTCCAGTCAAACGGCTTGCTTTTCAGATGAAAAAAAACTGCCTCATCTCGAATCAGCGGTTCTTTGTTGAGGTGAAATCTTCTTTCCCGCTCTTCGGTCTTGTTCCAGCCGACAGTGCCGTCCGATACACCTGATTCAGCATTGGCGTAGCTTCTTTTCCACGGCAGATACTGGTATTTGACCTCCACCCCTTCCAGCTTGAAAGCCTCGGTAACCACGTGCTCCAGAAGCTTTCCCTTGGGGTCGGTCTGAGAGAAATAGGGAACCCATTCGCCGATCGACAGCGTCACGGTCTCGACGGCAAGCACCTTTGTGGCGACCATGGCGGCCAAAGTGAGAAACAATGCCAGCTTCTTCATATAGCCTCCCGAACAAGCAGCAACCGCACGCCGTGATGCCCGCCGAACCGGCTTCCATGGCCGAAGGGCGGCCAAGCCAAGGGGACACCACGCCCGTGGCGCCCCCTGATCCTTACAGTAGCTCTTCCAGACGCAGGCGAGTGATCTTGCCTTTGACGACGGCCAGCGATTCAATCTTGGCGATCGCGGCATCGGCATTTTTCTCACGGGTCTTGTGCGTGAGGATGATGATGTCGGTCTGCTCTTCGCCCTCATCCGGCTCGCGCTGGATCATGGCGTCGATCGAGATCTGCTGGTCAGCCAGAATGCGGGTGATGTCGGCCAGCACGCCCGGCTTGTCCTCGACACGCATCCGCAGGTAATAGCTGGTCACCACCTCGGCCATCGGCAGAATCGGCAGATCGGCCATGGCATCCGGCTGGAAGGCCAGATGCGGCACGCGATGCTCGGGATCTGCCGAGTGCATGCGGGTGACATCAACGAGGTCGGCGATCACCGCCGAAGCGGTCGGCTCGGCGCCGGCGCCCTTGCCGTAATACAGCGTCGGCCCGACGGCATCGCCCTTGACCAGCACGGCGTTCATCGCGCCTTCAACG
>CAZZDF010000180.1:0-4301 GCA_964652915.1 uncultured Propionivibrio sp.
TGCGCATTTCTTCGAGCTTGTTGGCGTTGTCGTTCTGCATCGCGCCCAGACGTGCCTCGACCGACTGGCGCAACTGCTCAAAGCGCTGCTCGTTGCTTTGCGTCAAGCGAGCAAGCTGCGCGGCGAACGCCTCCAGTTGCTGTCCCTGCAGGGTACCCAGTTGCCCGACCTGTACCGACAGCGTTTTGGCCAGCCGATCCAGCGCCTGCGCCTGCTCCTCGCGGTCACCACGGGCAGTGGCGGCCGCCTCCTGACGAGCGCGCGCCATCTCCTGCCGCAATTCGCGCTCGACCCGTTCCAGAGCGCTTTGCACGGCATTAAAGGCCGGTTCGAGCGACTCGTCCTTGCGCCCGGCGCGCTGCCAAAGAATAAGCTGCAAAACCAACATACCGATCGACACGGCCAAAACTGCAATCAACAACCCATCACTCATACTTAGCTTTCATATCCGCCTCTCAAGGCTGCCTCTGAACGGCTTATTTCAAGGAAAAATCAACCCGGCTGCCTTTGATCTTCTGTTCGCTGGCCGACTTGTCATCTTCTCCCAAACGGGCGGGAAGCAGGAACACCCGTTCTACAGGAACCTCTTTGGCCACCAGCCAGTCGCGTACAGCTCTCGCCCGCCGGTCGCCAAGGGAAATCAGATCTTCCTCGTCGACGACCGAGTTGGTAATGATCAGTTTCTCCATTTCCTCAACCGGCAAGGTTTTGACTAGTCCGATCATATTGCGCGGCTTGGGGAATTTCTCGGCTTTATAAACGCGCTCAAGCAGCGCCGGGTATTCCTCTTCGCTCACCTGAATCGACGATAACGATTCGCTCTCGATCCCTTCCTTGGTCAAATCCTCGCGTTTCAGCGCCCTGACTTTGCGGTCGATGCGCGCTTTCTTCAGCCCTTCGCGGTCATGCTCCGGATCAACCCGACCTTCGACTTCGAGACTCAGTGAAGGACGATCGATCAATGCCTTGGCCAGGCTATCCAGACGTTTTTCCGCCTCCGGCGTAATCACCGCCCGCCCATAATCAAACTCGACATTGGACAATTCCTCACCACCACCGAACATCGATCCAATCAAGGCAAATGGCGAAGTCACCGCCTTGATGAAAAGATTAGCGATAACCTTGATCACCAGACTACCAATGCTGAATTCGGGATCATCCAGCGAACCCGAAATTGGCAGGTTGAGGTCGATCTCACCATTGCGGTTTTTCAACAGGGCAACGGCCAAGCTGACTGGCAGGCTGGTCGCATCGGGACTCTCGACACGATCGCCGAAAGTCAGCTGGTCGATGAAAACGCGGTTCTCGGCCGCCAGTTGATTATTCTCGATCTTGTATTTGACGAACAAGGAAAGCTTGCCCTTCTCGATCAGATATCCGGCGTACTTGCCGGAATAGGACGACAACGCAGTCAGTTCGATACCACGGATATCGGCCTGCAAATCGAGATAGGGCTTAGCCGAGAGCGGGTTGATCCTAGCCGTCACGTTGAGCGGCGAGACGTTATCGTACGCGCCACGCAACTCAAGATTAGCCACCGTTCCGGGGTCTGAGGACAAGCCGGAAACCCGCCCGACGATGCGTCGCAAGTTGGCGGTGTAATTCGGTTTGACGAAGTTGTCGGTAAACCTGACGCTCCCGCCCTGAAGGGTAATCTTGCCAACCTTGACCGGCATGACCGATTTTCCTGCCGGAACCACGGGCGCCACCGCCTTGCCATCGGCCGATACCACTTTCCCCGGACTTTGCGCAGCAACCGCGACCTTCCCGCCCTGCTCCGCCGACGCCGGAACCACAGCAACGGGCGCCGTATCGTCCTTACGCAGGATTTGCAAAAGATTGAGCTTTCCTTCAGGGCTGACAATAACCCGCGCAAAGAAGTCGGAAAGCGCAATTTCGCCGATGTCCAGCGAATCCGGTCCCAAGCGCGCATCGACCTTGCCAAAGAACAGCGATTTCCAGCGCAGAAAATCGGCAGAGTTGACCTTGTCGACCGCATAGAAATCGCCAATCGTCACCTGCCCGGTAAAGCCCCCAGACAAACCCAGCGAATCATCACCCTTCGCGGCTTTTGCCGGCTTACCGGAAGCATTGGCCTTATCCGACCCGGACTGACTCAACTGCAGCTTTCCGCCAACCGTCACCACCCCCTTGGTCACGGCAATATTGAGTTTTTTCTCGAAATAGGGCTGTAGCGGGAGCAACTCAAGCGTCTTGACATCGAGATTCAAATTGGCGACCAAGGGGAACGGACTGATCGTCCCGTCCACGGCCACTTCGCCCTTGTTGTTCAGTTTGAAACGGGTCGCCAGTTTGGCCGTGGTTCCCGGCTCGGTGGACAAATTCTCGGCAACGAAACCCAATCCATCAATGGTTTGCGTTGCAGCCGGAGAAACGGCCATATCTTCAAAACGCAGACTGATGTCCTCGCCAACGTACTTGCTGACAGCCAGCTTCCACGGCACTGAAACATCTCTTTGCGAGGCCTCGACAACCCGCAGGGCCGGCGTCTGCAGCCAGTCGATCTGACCACCGGCTGCCCGGCGGAATAGACCCTGCGCGCCCTTGGCCAGCACATCCTTCATCGAAACTCGGCGCTTGGCCAGATCAAGCCGCCCGCCCTTGACCGAAAAATGATCAACCTTCAACCATTCTCCCGCCAGCAAGCGCCACGACGCATCGAATTCCGCCAACTCGCCCGCTTTACTGGAAAGGTTCTTCACCTCCAGTTCAACGCCCTCCATGCTGGCGTTAAACGGCTTGTCATGCGACGCATCAAGCCAATGCACGGCCCCTTCAACCACCCGCACCTCGCCCAGCGACCATTCTGGGGCCGCCGGCGCCCCAGACTTTTTGGCGGACTTCGCCACCGCCTTGCTACCCGCCAATTCCTTGCGGAAATATTCAACCCAGTTGATATCGCCCTGGCGACTGACCCTGGCATGAATCTCGGGTGAATCGAGTGCCACACGATTGATCACGAATCGCTGATTGAGCAAATCCGCCGAATTAATCGACAACTCACCCTTCTTGAGCGCCAGCAAAGGTGCTCCCGACAAATCCTCGACTTTCAGATCACTCAATACCAGGCCACCGGACAGAACGAGCGTCGAAGGCTCATCCTTCTCCTGACGAAACACCAGCTTGACGTGGGTATCGAGGCTTCCTTCCTGCACCTTGACCGGGAACTTGATCGGGGAATAGTCAAAATACTTGGCCAGTTGCAAATCTGTCACGTTCAAAACAATCGCACTATCCAGCGACTCTGCAAAGGGCTTGCTCCGGCCATTGACCTGCATCGGGGCTCCATTGACTTGCGCCGAAAAGGCCGGCTCAACAAAACTTTCGGTGGCGTACGCCATGCTCGAAACGAAAGGCACGGTCAGATTGATGTCATCGAGCACGTGCTTTTTCCCGACCGGACGATCGTCAAACTCGATGGTTCCACCGATGATCTGGATATTGCTGACCGAAAACGCCGGAATCGGATCATTGTTCTTTGGCTTAGCCAGGAACTCGTCAAGCAGATCGGAAAAGTTGTAACGATTATCCGTAAGGCGCGCCACCTTGATTCGAGGTTTCTCCAAACGTACCTCGCCAAGCACCGGGCCAAAGCGGAACAGCGAAGCCGACTCCAGATTCATGTACAGACGGTCAAAGCCAACAAACTCCTTGCCGCCCTCTGGCTCTTCAACGGAAAACCCGTCAAGCGTCAGCGACAGGGCATAGGGATTGAGATTGACGCTTTTAATGGTAACCGGCCGATGCAACACCTCGGCGAGCTGGTCGACCAGAACCAGCTTGACGACCGGAGGCAGAATCAAAAAACCGAGGACGCCCACCGCCAGAAATGCAAGCAAAAACCGTAAGCCATACTTTCTGGCCTTTGGTGAGCGCAGAGCCGTCTGTAGTTTCGCTTTGTCGATCATAATGACCTGCCGGTAAATTTTTACTGTGGAAAATTGAATTTATCACGAACACGTCGTGTCCGATGCGACAGCGAGGTGGCAAACCACATCAGCCTGCGCACGGCTGTAATAATCCAGATAGAATGGCAACCGATACATCATCATTTGTTGTGGGGTGAACATGAAAACCCTTGTCATCGAAGACAGCAAGAGCACGCTGAAGTTACTGTGCGAATACATCCGGAAAATGCGCTTCACGCCGATTCCCGCCGAAACGGGCGCCATCGGCATTGATCTTTTCCTCAAGGAACGTCCGGATCTGGTTCTGCTCGACATCATCATGCCCGACCTCGACGGTTTCGAGGTCGCCAAGCAGATCCGCCAGATGGAATC
>CAZZDF010000181.1:0-4279 GCA_964652915.1 uncultured Propionivibrio sp.
ACTTTGAAGTGACGGCTTTCCGGCCGGCTCCGAGGCAGTTCGCCTGTTTGTTCCAGGATATTACGGCCCGCAAGATGGCCGAAGCCGAACTCGAAAAATATCGCCAGCATCTCGAAGAACTGGTCGAATCGCGCACAGCGGAACTGGTTACTGCCAAGGTTGCCGCCGAAAATGCCAATCGCGCCAAGAGTATTTTCCTGGCCAACATGAGCCACGAATTGCGCACCCCGATGAACGGGGTGATGGGCATGGTTGATCTGGCCAAGCGGCGCATGACCGACCCGAAAGGCCTGGAACAGCTCGATAAGGCCAAACTTTCCGCCGAGCGCCTGCTGGGCGTGCTGAATGACGTTCTTGACCTGTCCAAGATCGAGGCCGAACGCTTGGTCCTCGAAAACGTGCCTTTGCAGCTCGGGCAGAGCGTCGAGCATACTCTCGGTTTGCTTGAGAATGGCGCTGCACAAAAAGGTTTGAAGCTGAACCGCGATTTGCCGGCCGATCTGGCCACTTTCCCGCTCCGGGGCGACCCCTTGCGTCTTGGCCAGATTCTCTTCAACCTGATCGGGAACGCCATCAAATTTACCGAGCAAGGTGCGGTCAGGTTGAGTGTCCGCTCGGTCGGAGAAACCGCTGAGGCGGTGCAAGTGCGTTTTGAAGTCAGCGATACCGGCATCGGCATCGACCCGGAGGCTGTATCGCGGCTGTTTACTTCCTTCGAGCAGGCCGACAACAGCATGACCCGCCGGTATGGCGGAACCGGCCTCGGACTGGCGATCAGCAAACGGCTGGTTCAACTCATGGGCGGCGAAATCGGTGTCAATAGCGTTCTGGGGCAGGGCAGCACTTTCTGGTTTGTCGTGCCATTGAAGAAGCGGGAGGTCGGCGCCGTCCTGCCGACGCCGAGTGCTTTGGGCATCGAGGCCGAGCAGCGTTTGCAGCAGGGTTATGCAGGTACTTGTATCCTGCTTGCCGACGATGAACCGATTGCCCAGGAAGTGACTCGCGGCTTGCTGGAGGACGTTGGGCTGATTGTCGAATTGGCCGACGATGGTCAGCAGGCTTTGGTGATGGCACAGCAGAATCGCTATGCGCTGATTCTGATGGACATGCAGATGCCGGTGATGAACGGTGTCGAAGCCACCAAGGCCATCCGTTCCGATTCCCTCAACAAGACCACGCCCATTCTCGCCATGACGGCCAACGCCTTCGAGGAAGACCGGCAGATCTGTCTTGAAGCCGGCATGAACGACCATATCGTCAAACCGGTCGATCAGCAGCTTCTCTTCGAGACGCTGCTGGCGTGGCTGGAGCGCGGAGCGGCGTGAACTGTTTCCATTGATTCGGCCGGCAAATGGGTGAAATCGTCTCCTGGAGGACTTCCTTCTGGGCGAAAGCCGGGGGCAGACGGCAACTTCAGACTTCATCGTGCCGAATCAACTTTAAGCCGGGCGCCTTCTTGGAGCTTTTCGTGCTCCGCCAGCGGGGGCTTCGGGTGTCTTGGCGTTTTTTGGCTGCCTGATTACCCCGCGGGCTGTGTGAAAGCTGCGAGGTCTACGTTGTCGATCTGTTCCGGGCGGAGGAAGCGCTCGGCGTAGTGGCGATAGACGTCGGAGGTGAGGAACAGGTCGAAAAGTTCCGGGTCGATGTGCTGTTCGTCGCGCATTTTGACCATGATCTTGATCGCTTCGGAAAGTGTCTTGCCTTTCTTGTACGGGCGGTCGACGGCGGTCAGCGCTTCGAAGATGTCGGCAATGGCCATCATCCGGGCCAGCGGGCTCATCTCTTCGCCGCGCAGGCGCCGCGGGTAACCGGTGCCATCCATCTTCTCGTGGTGGCCGGCGGCGATTTCCGGAACCTGGCGCAGGTGTTTCGGGAAGGGCAGTTGCGAAAGCATGATCAGTGTTTGCACGATGTGTTCGTTGATCTTGTAGCGTTCTTCTTCGGACAGCGTGCCGCGCGCGATGCCGAGGTTGTAGAGCTCACCCTTGTTGTACAGCACTTCCGGAACCTTGAGTTTGAAGCCCCATGGATTGTCTTCGGCAATCTGGTCGCGCGGCTGGCGTTCGAAAATGTGTTCCGGTTTGTCGGCCAGCAGAGGCTCTTGGGTGGGCAGTTGCGGCGCCGGCGAACGTTCCTTGCGCTGTTTTTCTTCGTGCGAAATGCCAATGCGGTCATCGAGCGTTCGCGTCCAGCTACGTGCAGCAATGGCGTTGAGGCGTTCCAGTTTTTCCGGGGCCATGAACTCGCCGCCTTCGTTGCAGGTGGCGATGAAGGCGAAATCGTCATCGAGTTGCGCGAGTTCTGCAGCCAGCCGGGCGCGCGCGGCTTCTTCCGTTTGTCCGCCGGCAATGGCCTTGAGGCAGGTAATTTCGGCGTCGCGTTTGAGTACTTCGAAACGCATGCGAATTTCATGGAGGCGGTCGTACAGCGTTTCGAGTTTGGTGGCTTTGTCGACGACGTATTCCGGCGTGGTGACCTTGCCGCAGTCGTGCAGCCAGGCGGCGATGTGCACGGCTTCCCATTCTTCTTCGCTGAGCGAGAAGTCCTTGTATTTGCCCCTGCTTTGCTCGCAGGCTGCGCGCGCCAGCATCTTGGTCAGTTCCGGCACACGGGCGCAGTGGCCTCCGGTGTAGGCGCTCTTGGCGTCGATGGCCCCGGCGATCAGCTTGATCATCGCTTCGAACAGCAGCTTCTGCGCGCGAATCAGCGATTTGGCTTCCAGCGAGACGGCTGCCGAGCCGGAAAGCGCGCCGAGGAAACTGAGCTGGGCTTCGTCGGTTTCGCCCTCGCGGAGCAATACCATGACGCCAACCAGCCATTGCCGGCGGTTAAGTAGCGGTACGGCAATGGCGTATTGCGCGGGACGGATGGCCAGTGCGCCGGAAAGGTCGAGCGCCTGGATGTCGGCGTCCGTTAGCTTGGCGGAGCAGGCCGTTTTGGCCAGCAGGGCGGCCTTTAGCAGCGGGCTTTCCTGAATGGCGGCAGCGGTTGGTGTGCTGGTTGGCAGGGTGTTGCTGTCGGCCAGCATGCCGGAGGCCGGTTGCAGCGTGTCGTTTTCGGCGAGGAACAGGATGCCGGCGTCAGCCTGGGCGGCGCTGATTGTTTCGGTCAGCAGGTAGGGCAGCAGGCGATCGAAATTGTTTTCGGCCGCGACCGTGATACTGATGTCGAGAAAGTGGCTGATCGTACGTTTCATGCTGTCCATCACCAGAGCCAGTTCGCTGACTTCCAGCACGGGCGAATCGACAGTGATCGGCTTGGCAAATTCAAAATGCCGCATGGCGTCGGCTTCGGCAGCCAATTTGCGCAAGGGTTTGGCGATGGCGCGCGCCATCAGCCAAGTGAGCGGGATGGCCAGCAGGAGTGCGCCGGCCATGACGATCAGCAGCTTGTGGATCAGCGAGTAGGCCGCGGCCATCAGTTCCTCGTCGGGAATGGCACTGATCAGGTAGAGCGGTTTGGCGCCTTCGAACTGAAGCAGGCTGAGGGAGACGTGCCAGAGCGCGCCGTCAACATTGATGACGGTGGTTCGCTGCGTTTCGCCGTTTGCTTTTTCCAGCAGCGGGGTCAGGCGGGCGAGGACAGGGATGCCGATGCTCTCGATGCTGGCCAGCTTGGGGCGCCCGTCCGGCGCAATTTCGAGCATCTTGGCCGGGTTTTCTTGCGCCAGAATCGTTCCCTGCTTGTTGGTGACCAGCAGATGGGTGCCAGGTGTCGCTTTTTGTAGCGCGAGGGTGTGGTTCAGGGTTTCCAGGCGGATGTCGGCGCCGACCACGGCGTCGGATTGCCCGGCCCGGTTGGCGATGGTCGAGCCGACCTGCTTGGTGGTGTAGAACAGATACGGCGGGGTCTTGATTTGCCCGGAACTGGCCAGCGCGGCTTTGTACCAGTCGCGATGCCGTGGATCGTAGCTGATGGGGTAGTCGGGGCGTTCGTCGTCACGCAGGACGGCCAGCGTGGAGTCGAGATAGATGAAACGGCCGCTCGGCGTTGCTTCGCTACGTTCAATGCTTTGTACGAGATAGGCGGTATTTTCCGGTGCGTTGAGTAATTGGCGGTCGGCTTCGCTTGAGATGCGTCGCACCATGAAGAAATCGCCGTTGCCGTAACCGACGTACACAGAAGTTGTTTCCGGCGAGTTGAGCAGGGCTTCGCGCATGAGTTCCAGATTCGCCATGCGCGCTTTTAGCGATCCGGCGCGGGTGATGTCGTTCAGGCTCAGCAGACGGGTGGCCATCTCGGCCGGAGCGATGACATTGGTAAATTCGCGCAGGGTATC
>CAZZDF010000182.1:0-4272 GCA_964652915.1 uncultured Propionivibrio sp.
GAAGCGGCGATGATTTCCGTCACGATGCCCTGATCGAGCCCAAGGCTGACGGCGCTATTTGCCACAGGAATGACCCGCTCGTCGAGTTCTTCAAACGGATCACGACGCGGCGATACGACCCCGGCGACAAAAAGCAGATCGCCCATCGTTGCTGGCGGCATGGTTCCGGAAAATTCCCGCGAAGCCAAAACGGCATCGACCACCGAGGCCGGCAGATTGAGCGCTTTGAGCACTTTTTCGGTAATGTCTTTGGCCAGATCGTTGATCGTTTCGGCCAGTACCACGGCATCCTGATACAGCACCGGATATTCAGCGGCGCGCGACAGCAAATAAAAGCGCCCGAGATCATGGACGATCCCGGCGAACATCACTTCGTCGGCATTGAGCTTGGTCAGCTTGCGCGCCAGCACAAACGCCAGCGCCGCCACGTGAATCGTGCGCTCCCACAGGCGGTTGGAGAGATCACGGCAACCGTTGTGGCGATTCGAATGACGCAGCTGATCCATGATCAATACCATGGCCAGCGACTTGATCGGGTCCATGCCGACGCGGACCACGGCCTGCTTGACGTCGCGCACGACCTGATTAGTCGGATTGAGCGCCACGGAATTCGCCAGACGAATGACTTTGGCTGAAAGCAAAGGCTCGGCGACCACAATTTTCGCCAGCGACGCCATCCCGATATCGGGATTCTCAACCGCCTTCAATACCCGCCGGCTGGCATCCAGGCTGGTCGGGAAACTGAGCTCGCCAAGCGCAGCACTCTTTACCGCACGGCGGAACTCTTCGGCTGCTTCGTATACCGTCTGACTCACACCCTGCTCCTTATCATTCGAAATCCTTCCGGCATTCTAATCTTTTGCAGAAAATTTGAGCAAACAATGACAGAAAAGCGCTTTTTTCAAAAATCTGCTTCCGCCAGCGCCAATGTTCCTGCCGCCCCTTCGATCACCGAACTGGCCAGCCCTTCCGCCTTCGACAACTGATGATCGGCGTAAAAACGCGCGGTCACGATCTTTGCCGAATAAAACGGATCGCTTTCACCGGCTTCAATTCGTTTCTGAGCGACCAGCGCCGCACGCGCCATCTGCCAACCGCCGGCGACGATCCCAAAGAGCATCAGAAACGGCACACCACCGGCCGCAACGACCCGCGCATCCGCAGGGTAATTGCCCACCACCCACTCGCCAGCCTTGGTCAGCGCCTCGACGCCGACCGACAACCGGCAACGGATGGCGGCCAGATGGCCATCCGGGTATTTCGCCAATTCGTCGTCCAACTCACGCATTTGCCCGATCAAGGCTTTGAAGGCAGCCCCACCGTCGCGCATCATCTTGCGTCCGACCAGATCGTTGGCATGAATCCCGGTCGTCCCCTCGTAGATCGCCGAAATACGGGCATCGCGGAGATGCTGTGCAGCGCCGGTTTCTTCGATGTAGCCCATTCCGCCATGCACCTGCATTCCGGTCGAAGCCACTTCGACGCCGATTTCGGTACACCAGCCTTTAACCACCGGAATCATCAGCTCGACAAAAGCCATCGCCTGCCGGCGCACCGCTGCATCAGGATGCTTCAACGCCTTATCGTGCGCCGCCGCCACCACGTAAGCCAGCGCCCGGCTCGCTTCAGCCTGCGACTTCATGCTTATCAACATGCGCCGCACATCGGGATGCACGATGATCGGCACCTTTGGCCCACCACGCACGCCGACATCGCTCCCCTGAATCCGCTCGCGGGCATAGTCGCGCGCCCGCTGATAGGCGCGTTCGCAAGCGGCCACGCCCTCCATGCCGACTCCGAAACGCGCCACGTTCATCATGATGAACATGTACTCAAGCCCGTGGTTTTCTTCACCGACGAGATAACCAACCGCCCCACCCTTGTCGCCAAAGGCCATCACCGCCGTCGGGCTGGCATGAATTCCCATCTTGTGCTCGATCGACAGACACCAGGCATCATTGCGCTCACTCAGGCTGCGATCGTCGTTGACCAGAAACTTCGGCACGATGAACAGCGAAATCCCCTTGACCCCTTCCGGTGCCGTTGGCGTTCGCGCCAGCACCAGATGGACGATATTTTCCGCCATGTCGTGCTCACCATAGGTGATAAAAATCTTCTGCCCAAAGAGCTTGTAGCTGCCATCGGCCTGCGGCTCAGCGCGCGTACGCACGGCGGCAAGATCCGAGCCGGCGGCTGGCTCGGTGAGATTCATCGTGCCGGTCCACTGCCCAGTCACCATTTTTTCGAGGTAGGTCGCCTTGAGCTTATCCGAGCCGGTCAGCACCAGCGCGTCTATGGCCCCGCCGGTAAGCAAGGGACACAAGGAAAACGCGTGGTTCGCCGACTTCCACATCTCGGTCACCGGCGTCGCCACGAGAATCGGCAAGCCCTGCCCGCCCCATTCCGGCTCACTGCCCAGCGCCGTCCAGCCACTGTCGGCAAACAGCTTGTAGGCTTCCTTAAAGCCTTTGGGCATCGTCACCTGGCCGTCGTGAAAATGCGTTCCTTCGCGGTCACCGACGCGATTGAGCGGTGAAAGCACCTCTTCGGCAAACTTGCCCGCCTCTTCGAGCACCGCGGCCACCACATCGGCTGAGGCCTCCTCGCAGCCCGGCAGTTGCGCGATTTCATCAAGCCCGGCCAAGTCGTTGAGGACGAACAACATGTCGCGGATCGGAGCACGGTATTCACTCATGGCACTCTCCTGTCAGGCAAAAACACGTTATTCGGCTGCCCCGCCGCAGAAACGGAATTACAGTGCGGCAGTCAGTGCGGGCACCTGTTCAAACAAATCACCGACCAAACCGTAATCGGCCACCTGAAAAATCGGCGCATCCGGATCTTTGTTGATGGCCACGATCACGCGGCTCTCCTTCATTCCAGCCAGATGCTGAATCGCGCCGGAAATACCGACTGCGATATACAACTGCGGCGCGACGATCTTACCCGTTTGCCCGACCTGCGCATCATTGGACACATAGCCGGCATCCACCGCCGCGCGCGACGCGCCAATGGCTGCGCCGAGCTTATCGGCCAATGGCTCAAGCAACTCCTTGAATTTTTCGCCGCTGGCCAGCCCGCGTCCGCCGGAAACCACCACTTTGGCGGCCACCAACTCCGGCCTTGCCGACTGCGTGAGCGCACGCGAAACCAGCTGGCTCTGACTGCCATCGGCAGCCGCGGCAATGCGCTCAATCGTTGCCGCGCCGGTCTCTCCCACTGCCATGAACGACGTACCCCGAACCGTAATTACTTTCACCGCATCGGTCGATTGCACCGTAGCCAACACGCTGCCAGCGTAGATCGGGCGAACGAAGGTATCGGCCGACAACACATCGACAATTTCCGAAATCTGCGCCACGTCCAGCAGAGCCGCCGCGCGCGGCATGAAGCTCTTGCCAACGCTTGTAGCCGGCGCGATGAGATGACTGTAGCGGCCGGCCTGCGCCCGCACCTGCTCCAATACCAGCGCCGCGAGGTTTTCCGGTTGCGGCTCGGCGTAGTGGGCGGCCTCGGCCAGCAACACCTTGCTCACGCCGTCCATCTTCGCTGCTGCGTCGGCCACCGCGGCGCACTGGTTGCCCGCCACCAGCACATGAATTTCCCCGCCGATTTTTGCCGCGGCACTGACCGCATTGCGGGTTACGGGATTGAGCGAAACATTATCGTGCTCGGCGATTACCAAAGACGTCATGCCAGCACTCCTTCGCTTTTGAGTTTGGCCACGAGTTCCGCTACGTCCGCCACCTTAACGCCAGCAGAGCGCTTGGGTGGCTCGGCCACGCTGAGCGTCTTCAAACTCGGCGCCACATCGACGCCGAGCGTTGCGGGCGTAATCACCTCAAGCGGCTTTTTCTTGGCCTTCATGATGTTCGGCAGCGTCACATAGCGCGGCTCGTTCAAACGCAAATCGGCGGAAACCACCGCCGGCAAAGTTATTTCGACGGTTTCCAGTCCTCCATCGATTTCCCGCACAACCACCGCTTTGCCGTCACCAATCGACACTTTCGACGCGAAAGTCGCCTGCGGCCAATTCATCAAGGCCGCAAGCATCTGTGGCGTCTGATTGGCATCATCGTCAATCGCCTGTTTTCCGCACAACACGAGCTGCGGCGCTTCCTTCGCGCATACCACCTTGAGCAGCTTGGCCACGGCCAGCGGCTGCAATTCGGCATCGGTCTCGATCAGAATGGCGCGGTCGGCGCCGACCGCCAAAGCCGTACGCAAGGTCTCCTGGCAATTGGCCAGCCCCGCCGAAACAACCAGCACTTC
>CAZZDF010000183.1:0-4270 GCA_964652915.1 uncultured Propionivibrio sp.
GAACGATGAGCAGTTTTCAGCTGCTAAACAGTCAGATGTCAAAAATGCTCACGATAACCAACAGCGCTTACGGTCTGCAGGCACAAACGCAATATATTGAACGCGCGACAGAACAGGATCGATTTGAGCGATCAGAGCGGGTAAAACAGGAAAGTCTCGACTGGTATCAGCACGAAAATGGAGCCATGCGTGATGCAGCAAAAGCATTACAGGAGTGGAAAAAATGAGCGCCACAAATGCAGCAATCAATCAAGCTGTCACGACGATAGATCAATTGCTCGCATTAAATACTGGGCAGTTTACTGGACAAGGGATGGCGCTTGTGGGGGGGCTGTTTGTTCTCGGCATGGCGTGGGCAGGAATTCGAGTCATTATTGAAGCAGATAATGCTACATCAGCCCTTGCTCATGTAGCCAAGCTAACGATTGTGGCGGGAATGGCAGTAGCCATTATTGGAGGAGGGCACAACTGGGGAATGCAACTTAGTGCAGGATTCGACGAAATTGCGAAAGGGGTAATGTCAGATGCCACAGGGGGAAAGCAAAAAGCAAGTTCGACCGGAGAAATGGTAACCGATGCGTTTACCCAAATTGCCGCAGCAGCGGCGAATATTCTAACGGGGGTTGATGAAAAAACGTTGGAAAAACAGCCCCCGGGAAGTGGTGCGGAAAGAACGTGGAACGCACTAAAGAATCTGTTTACCGAATCGCCGCTGACAACGGTATTAGGTTTTTTGCAAACAATTATTTTTCGTATAGCGCTTTGTATTTTAATACTCGCGGCGGCAATGGTGTATTGCGGACAACTGGTAGTTACGCAAGTAATGATAAAGCTTGCCATGCTGATGATGCCGTTAATGGTGCCATGGATCATTTTGGAGGCATCGACCTTTGTGTTTAACGGATGGCTGAGGTTTACCATTGTTGCAGGATTAACCAAGATCGTTGGGGCGCTGATATTTGGGATCACAATGAATGCGGTTCAAGTTGCAACAAAAATGTCTTATGAGGCAACAATGCAGGGCGAATTGGTAATGATGATGATCACATATTTCGTCGCCTTTTTAATTGTAGGCATCGTGACCATCTTGATGCTGCAAACAACAAGCATCGCATCGGCTTTGCTCTCTGGGCATGGAGGCGGATCATGGTCTCCGGGCGGAAAACTATCGCCAGGGGGGATGGCGACAGCAGGAATGAATACCGTGAAGAGTGGAGGGGGAAAACTAATGGCCGGGGCAAGCAAGCTTGCCGGAGGCGTGGTCGGTGGAGTCAACGGAGCCTTTGCCGGTGCTAAAGGATTTGGTTCGGGCAGCACAATAAAAGAAGCAATGCAGTCGGCAAAAGCCGGGGCCAAACTGGGATTGGGAGGAACGGTATCAGCAGCCTTGGGAGGCGCGAAGGCCGGGAAAGGTTCGGGTGGCGGGATACGGGATGCGGCAGCACAGATGGCCGGCAGGGAAAGCAAAGCGATAGAAAAAGCGGGCAATTCGGGTCAGCTGGGGTCGTTGCGACAAGCGTATAGGGATTCGCGAAAATGAGACTTCCAGAATGGCGCCGGTTAACCGAAGAAGAACGCGACGTGCTGGTCTCGGCGTTGTACGAACGCAAATATTGGGAGCCGCAATATCGCAACGAATATGAAATGCCTGAAGAAGTCGCCGCGACAGTCGAGGGGTTGGTACGATGGACCTTGGGCGTGCTCAATCAGGATAACCCGAGCTTTTTGAAACTGGGGTTGTTGTGTTCATTGGCGGTGATCTGTTACGGTTTCGTTCAGGCGACGAATTGGTTGCAAAAACTGGTGTTCTGAACATGTCGGGAAATGCTGCGTAGAGACTTCCTTAAAACAGTAGGTGCCGCGACGGCGGCAGTCTGCACGGAACGGGCGTGGGCGAACAATGCCTCCGGCGTGCTCGTGCAGTTTGCCGACGCCGGGCAAGAGGGGGGAGGGCAAACCGCCAGTACACCACAACCAGCCAAAACAGCGCAAACGCTAGCGCCGTTGCGCGCAGAAACGCAGTCGGTCGCAATCTCGGGGTTTACTCATCAAAGTCCGTTATGGCTAAAAAGGGGCGACGAAGAGTACCGGTTCGATGCGTCGACGCCGGAAGGGTATCGAGCCGCGATGTGGCTCATGCGGGACATACAGGCCGGCAAAGTCGGGTATCCGCACCCGTATCTATTGCAAGTGTTGGCGCGGGCGCAAAACTGGCTGGCGGCCTACGCATTCCATATCCGATTCGATATTACATCGGGCATGAGAACCTACGAAACCAACCGACAGATTGAAGGCGCTGCCCGATCGTCTCTGCACCAGCCAACGGCAGACGGGTGGTTTTTTGCGACGGATTTTCGGGGGAAAAACCTGGATGCAACCTATACCGCGAAACTAATGCAGGCCGTGGGAGCAGGGGGCGTGGGGTTGTACTGGCAACGGGAATTCGTTCATGCGGATATTGGGAAGCCGCGTACGTGGGTGAAGAAGTGATGGCTTAGTGCGGTTCCGGAATCAGTTCCGATTCGCCCATCCAGTAGCATAGCAGCGGAGCCGGGATGCGTAATATTCGGGTGGTGGTATCAGGCAAATCGGCAATCACGCCGAAATCTTCCAGTGATTTCGTTACCACGTAGCCACGATCAATCGATTTCTGCTGACAAAGTTCGAGCAAGCCTTTGAGGTCGCGCAGGCCGGTGTGTTGGGCGCGGTATTTCACTTCGAAGGGGATGATCTGTCCGCCGACTTCGGCGACAAGATCGACTTCACGATCCTTCTTTCCACGCCAGTAGGTGAAGCGCACGTTCTGCGCGTAGTAACGGGCGAACAGGTGCTTGAACACGGCGGTTTCGGTGGCCACGCCAAGTGCGGCAGGGTCTTCAAGGATGGTTTTACCCTTGAGCATCACAGCAGGGGCGATGGCGGCGTCGGCCAGATAAACCTTGAAGCGGGCGCGCAGTACGTCCTTGCCGTAACCGAAGGGCGGTAGGCGGTAGATGATGTGTGTTGCTTCCAGTAGCTCGATGAAGTTCTGCGCCGTTGGCCGCTTCACATCCAGATTGGCGCAAAGATCGACCATGTCGAGCAGTCCGCCGTCGTGCATGCACAGGTAGAGGAAGGTGTGTTCAAGATCCAGCACACGGCGCACGCCGAACAGTGCCGTCATGTCTCGCTTTAGCACTTTGTCGATGATATCTTCGCGCAGCAGGCGCTGAGCTTGGGTGATGCTTTCTACTTGGGCAGTCTGCGGGAAACCGCCGCGCACCAGGTATTCATGGAAATGCCCGACATAGGGCGCGGTTGCTTCGGTGACGCGATAAAAATCCGATTGCGGCCAGTCGAACAAATCGCGCAGGGATTTCAGGCGAGGCAGTGGTGGTAACGACAGGTTCTTGATCTGGAGATATTCGTAGAACGAAAGCGTGGTTAGCCGGATGGTGTGCCAGCGGCCGACCCCGGATTCCTGACCAACCTCGACTAACGGCATGGCTGAGCCGGTGAAGGCGATACGCCGCTCCTTACGAAAATCCACCTGATGTTTGATCCAGGTACCCCAGTCGCGGATGAACTGGGCCTCGTCGAGAAACAGATACTCAGGTCCGTCGGCTTTGGGTTCGCGCTCGCGCCAAGCTTCGAGTACGGCATCGATGCCGGCAAGCTTGAGGATCGGATGGTCAAAGGTGGCGTAGAGGATGTTGGCGGGAGGCACACCGTCCCGCAGCAGCGCATCGATAGCCTGCAAAATCAGCGTGGTTTTGCCGATTTGCCGGGCACCGGACAGCAGGACAGCACGTGGGGCGGGAGGAGCAGTCAGCCATCCTTGCAATTCGTGAAAGGCAGCACGCCGCCACTTGGGCAAATCGGCAATGGTCTCGTCCCGCCACCACAGGTTAAACTGAGATAGAACGGAGACAAGTTCTTCTTTTGAGACTTTCATGTTGCGAAGTTAACATAAATAGATGTTTAATTCAACTATATGTTAACAAAAAATGCACGGCTATTAAAATAGCGGTTTTTTTGGTGTATCTGGGTCGATTAGCCATCGACCCAGATACAGGCCTTACTGTTCTCACGACTTAGATACATCCCCAATCCAGAGCCGCTTTAGCAACATCGGTAAGGACATGCCGCGCATAGGATTGATTTCCGTTGAATACTCGACCGTTCACCACCACGATTCCAACATTGTTGTCACCAAACGACTGAATCATTTCAACAGTCGAGTGAGCCAGAAAGGGTTCAATTCGAAAATAAATTGGCATTTCCCTGAAAA
>CAZZDF010000184.1:0-4268 GCA_964652915.1 uncultured Propionivibrio sp.
AGATCGCCAGAAGCGTGGCCTTGTTCTGGACTATTCCATCGAAGAAAACATGATTTTGCAAAAACATCGGGAGACTCCATTTTCCAACAAGGGCTTCCTCGATGCGGCGGCGATTCGTAGTCATGCCGAAAAGTTGATCGAAGCATTTGATGTGCGCTCCGGCGAAGGGGCAATTTCCAAGACCCGCGATATGTCGGGCGGTAATCAGCAAAAGGCGATTATTGCCCGCGAATTCGACCTTGACCCGGAGTTGCTGATTGCTGTCCAGCCGACCCGCGGCCTTGATGTCGGCAGTATCGAGTACATCCACAAGCGGCTGGTCGAGCAGCGCGATTCCGGCAAGGCGGTGCTGCTTGTATCGCTGGAACTGGACGAAATTCTCGATTTGTCGGACCGCATCGCGGTGGTGAATAACGGGGAGTTGATCGGTATTGTCGATGCCGCCAAGACTAACGAAAAAGAAGTTGGTTTGATGATGGCCGGCGTCAGGAAGGAGGTTGCAGCATGAAACTTCGAATCAACACCGAGCTCCTGGTTGGCGTCATCGCCGTCATCCTCGGCTTGATTGCCGGGGCTTTGCTGATGATGGCCACAGGAAATGACGCCATTGAAGGTTACCGTTACCTGTTTGCCGGCGGCTTGATGAATCTCGAGCGGGTCGGGAACACCATGGCCATGGCGACTCCCTTGATCCTGACCGGGCTTTCTGTGGCTTTTGCCTTTCGCACCGGTTTGTTCAATATCGGCACGCCGGGGCAGGTGCTGGTCGGCGGCTTGGCGGCCACCGTCGTCGGCTTGACCGTCGATTTGCCGAAGCCTTTGCTGCTGACCCTGACGGTTTTTGCCGCGACGGCTGCAGGCGCGATCTGGGGAATCATTCCCGGTCTGCTCAAGGCGCGGTTCAACGTGCATGAGGTGGTTTCCGGCATCATGATGAACTGGATTGCTTACTGGATCACCTATTACATGGTCCCGGCCTATTTCAAGGGCAGCTACGAGACCGAGTCGCGTCATATCCCGGATGCGGCCTCACTCAAGGTGGACTGGCTGACGACCCTGTTTTCCGGTTCCTACATCAATCTGGGCTTGTTCATTGCCGTTCTTTCAGTGATTGCCGTGGCGGTTGTTCTTGATCGAACCGTTCTTGGTTATCAGTTGAAAGCGGTCGGCTTTAATCGGCACGCTGCGGAATACGCCGGGATTAGCGTCAATCGCAATATCGTCCTTTCGATGATGATTGCCGGTGCCCTGTCCGGCCTTGGTGGCGCGGCTCTGTATACCGGTTATGCCACATCGATCCAGATCGGCGTCATGCCCAGCCAGGGTTTCGATGGCATTGCGGTGGCCTTGCTTGGTGCGACATCGCCGATCGGTGTTGTCGGTGCAGGCGTGTTCTTTGGACTGCTGCAGTCGGGCAAGGGCTTTATGAGCGCGATGACCGACATTCCGCCGGAAATTGGCGACACCATCATCGCTTGCATCATCTACTTTGCAGCAACCAGCGTGTTGATCCGCAACTTCATCAACAGCGTCAAACGTCGCATCGCGAACAGGGGGCAATGATATGTGGCATACCATCGTTAACATTTTTCCCTATGCCGTTGCCTTGGCCATGCCGTTGCTGATTACCTCGCTTGGCGGGCTTTATAGCGAACGCAGCGGTGTGGTCAACATCGGGCTGGAAGGGCTGATGGTCGTCGGCGGCTTTGCCAGTGCCGTTTGCGCGGTGAGTTTGTACCCGAGTATGGGTGGCGGTGCGGTGTGGGTGAGTCTGATTGTCGCGATGCTCGTCGGTGCGGTGTTCTCTTTGCTGCATGCCTTTGCCAGCGTTAGCCTGAACGCCAACCAAGTGATCAGCGGTACGGCGATCAACATGATCGCCGGTGCGGTGACCGTCTTTCTGGCGCGGACTTTTACCGGTTCCGGGAACATTCAATTGACGCAGGGCATGCCGCGCTTCAATGTGCCGCTGCTTTCCGACATCCCGGTTATCGGCCCGCTGTTCTTCTATCAAACCTACGGCACGACTTGGCTGGTATTGCTGTTGCTGGTGGCGGGAACCTTTGTGCTCTACAAAACCGCATTTGGTTTGCGTTTGCGCGCTTGTGGCGAGCATCCGCATGCCGCCGATGCGGCGGGCATTAACGTTCACAAGATTCGCTATGTCGCCGTGATGATCTCGGGGGCTTTGGCCGGGCTGGGCGGCGCAACGATTCTGGTGACCTATTCCGGAGAATTCAACGGTTCGGTCGCCGGGATGGGGTTCTTGGCCTTGGCGGCGCTGATTTTCGGGCAGTGGAAGCCGATGGGGGTTCTCGGAGCCACGTTCTTCTTCGGTTTTGCCGCTACGCTGGCCAACGCCTCGCAGGCGGAACCGGCGCTGCAGGTGATTCCGGAGGTGATTCTGAAGGTATTCCCTTATGTGGTGACCTTGCTGGCGCTGATTTTCTTCTCGAAAACCACGCAGGCTCCGCGCGCTGCCGGCGAACCCTTTGAAAAGGGTAAGCGTTAAATCATTCGACTGGAGTTCATAAGTAATGAAGCTGAATCAATATATCGACCATACCGTTTTGAAGGCAACGACTCGTGCTGCCGAGGTGAAGCAGTTGTGCGCCGAGGCGAAAGCGCATGAGTTTTTCTCGGTTTGCATCAATTCGGCGTGGGTGCCTTTGGCTAAATCGGAGCTTGCCGGATCGTCGGTGAAAGTTTGCTCTGTCGTTGGTTTTCCGCTCGGTGCGATGTCAGCTGAGGCCAAGGTATTCGAAGCGCAAAAGGCGATCAGTGACGGCGCGGACGAGATCGACATGGTGATCAACGTCGGTTGGCTCAAGGATGGTCAGATCGACGCTGTGCGCGACGAAATCCGGGCGATCAAGCAAGCTATTGGTTCGCGTGTGCTCAAGGTGATTATCGAGACCTGTTATCTGAGCGATGAAGAAAAAGTCTTGGCGTGCAAACTGTCGGTCGAGGCCGGTGCGGACTTCGTGAAAACGTCGACGGGCTTTGGTACCGGCGGTGCGACGGTCGAGGACGTGAAACTGATGCTCGATACGGTGGTCGGAAGAGCGAAGGTCAAAGCTTCCGGCGGCGTCAAGGATGCCGAAGCGGCAAAGAAATACATTGAGATGGGTGTGATGCGGCTTGGCACCAGTAACGGAATCAAGATAGTGTCTGGCGAAACCGCAAGCGACGGGTACTGAACAAGGGGTATTGAATGAGTTTGTCAGGAAAAAAGGCGTCTGCGGAGGCGTCTGCGATCCGGCGTGTTTTCATCGTCGTGCTCGATAGCGCCGGCGTTGGCTTTCTACCGGATGCCGCCGATTACGGCGATCTAGGGGCCAATACGCTGGGCCATATCGGCGAGGCCGTCGGGCTTAATGTTCCGGCGATGGAATCTCTGGGGCTGGGGCGCATCATCCCGATTGGCGGGGTGAAAGCCGTGGAAAAGCCCTTGGGCGCTTGGGGCAAGGCAGCGTCCTTGTCCAAGGGCAAGGATACCTCGGTCGGGCATTGGGAAATCGCCGGCGTGGTGACGGAAAAAGCACTGCCCACCTTTCCCGGCGGCATTCCGGAAAGCGTTAGCTCGGCCTTTGAAGCGAAGATCGGCCGGAAAACGCTGGGCAATATCGTCGCGTCGGGCACCGAAATCATTGCGCAGTTTGGTGAAGAGCACGTACGGACGGGCTTCCCGATTGTTTATACCTCCAGCGATTCAGTTTTCCAGATCGCCGCGCATGAAGAGGTGGTTGGGCTGGAGACGCTTTACGAGTGGTGCCAGATCGCGCGCGACATGCTTGACGTTGGTCGTGTTATTGCCCGTCCGTTCATCGGCAAGGACGGTGCGTGGCAGCGTACCGCGCATCGTCACGACTACTCCATGCAACCGCCGGGCGTGACCATTCTCGATCGGTTGCTGGCGGCTGGGCAAAACGTTGTTGGCGTCGGCAAGATTTCCGATATCTTTGCCGCGCGCGGTATCAGCGAGAGCATCAAGATGCAGTCGAACAGCAACGGCATGGAAATCACCATTGATCTGGCGAAATCACCGGGAAGCGGCCTGGTTTTTACCAACCTCGTCGATTTCGACATGAAGTTTGGTCATCGCCGCGATGTGATTGGCTACAAGAAAGCGCTTGAAGATTTCGATGTGCAGCTGCCGCGTTTGCTTGCCGCGCTACGCGAGGATGAACTGGTCATCATCACCGCCGATCATGGTTGCGATCCGATTTTCAAGGGCTTTGATCATACCCGCGAGCATGTGCCGATTC
>CAZZDF010000185.1:0-4236 GCA_964652915.1 uncultured Propionivibrio sp.
GTTTCAAGCCCTCGGCGTCGGTGTAGATGTCGCCCTGCGCGGCGACCGCCGACGGCGCGACGACGCGCGCCCCGGCCGGCAGGTTGAGCGGATGGGCGATGCGGCCGCAGTGCATGAGTTGCATGAATATTTTGGCGCCGTGCGCATGAACGGCTTCGGTGACAGGCTTCCACGCGGCAATTTGCGCTGCCGAAAATATCCCCGGAATACGTGGGTAGCCCAGCCCGTTAGGCGAGGGCGAGGTGCCTTCGGTGATTATGAGGCCTGCGGAAGCGCGCTGGGCATAGTATTGGCGAACAAGGTCATCCGGGACGTTGTTGATCGAGCGATTGCGCGTCATTGGCGCCATGACCATGTGGTTTTGCAGTTCGAGCAGGCCGAGTCGGGCTTTGGAAAAGAGGTACGGCATGATTCATTCCTTAAAAGAAGACATAACAGAATCTCTTGCTCTACCTAGACAGCGTATTTCGTCGAAGTTCCGTATTTTTAACGGCTACGGTGGTGGCGTGCGGTCGATTTGCGCCATGGCCTGCGCGATGATGTTGGAGTCGGTTGGTCGGATCAGCCGTGAAACCTCTTGGCCTTGTTGCATGAAAATCAGCGTTGGCCACAGTTTGACGCGGAAAGAACGGCCCAGACGGCGTCCGGGGCCGTCTTCGATCTTGATATGGCGCAGCTCGGGATGTTTGGCGAAAGCGGCCGCGATCAACGGCTGCGCGCCTTGACAGTGCGGGCACCAGGGGGCGCCGAATTCGATGACGAGCGGTTCGGCGATGGCATCGATTCCTTCACGGGAAGGTTCAACTGCGCAAAACTCGGTGGTGTGCGCCATGGCTTGTTCCTTGGAGTCTTTGAGCCGGCAGGCGGTCAGGCAAAGATCGCCTGCATTTCATTGGCTTCGGCTTCGATTTGCGGCAGAAGTTCACCAAAGGTTTCATGTATGAGCTTGAGGTTGCCTGCTTCCATGTCCAGATCTTGAAGCAGCCATTCGAAGCGCGCGCCAGTCAGTACGTTGGCGATATAGACGACCTCGGTCAGCGTGCGTATGGGATCGGGTACTGGTCGTGGCTGATCGTGGTCGACGGAGGCTTCCACGATGGCTTCCGGTAAGCCAAGGGCGTTGAGCAGCGTTGAGCCAATGCTTTCGTGCCATTGCACAATGAGGTATTTGATAGTTTCCGGGCGGTGACGCAGCTCGGCATATTGTGTCGCCCGGTATAGCATGTAGAAGGCGCCCAGATCATGCACCAGGCCAGCCAGTTGTGCTTCGTCCGGGTTGATTTTGGTATGGATGCTGGCCAGCAGGCGCGAGGCGACTGCCGTTTTGAGCGAATGCACCCACAGGGCGCGTGTCAGGTCGCTGAATCCCACCATTTCCTTTGAGCGCATCATCTGGTTCATGGCGATGGCCAGCGATGCGGCGCGTACCTGGTTAAACCCGATGCGCGTGATTGCTGCCGGGAGATTGCGAATGGCAACGCCTTGCGGATTGTAAAGAACCGAATTGGCCAGTTTCATCAGCTTGGCCGCAATCAAGGGCTCCAAACTGACGATGCGGGCGACTTGCGCGGTGGGTAGGTCGGGGTCCTGCAAAGCCTTGCGTAAACGGATGTCAGCGTCAAAGTAGGTCGGGAAGACGACGTCGCCCTTGAGCTCCTTCGCGATGTCTTCGAGCATCTTAAAACGCTGGGCGTTGAGCGCTTCGCCGAATTTGTCCCGGTCTGTTTCCTGATTGTTGTCCATGGCGGGCTGAATTATTTGTTGGAGCAGGCGCTTGCTTTGAAAGCGGGATGCGCTGAAAACGTTTCGACGAGTGCGGCAAAGTGCTTGAATTTTAGTCCTGAATCGGCAGACAGGGGGGCTTTGTTGTCGGCGATCGATGGCGACTCGGGTGCTTAAACGAATACGGCCTGCATTTCCTTGGCGTCGGCTTCGATTTGCGGGATGAGCTCGTTATAGGTTTCATGAAGCATTTTTCGGTTTTCGGTATTCGGGTCGATGTCCTGATCGACCCATTCGGAGTGCGGGCCAGCCAGAATGTTGGCGATGTAGATCACGTCGGTCAGCGTTCGCACTGGGTTCGGCGCGGGGCGTGGCTGGTCGTGGTCGGTCGCCGCTTCGACGATCTCCTCGGGTAGACCGAGGGCGTTGAGCAGGGTGGTGCCAATACTCTCGTGCCACTGCACAATGAGGTGCTTCATGGTATCCGGGCGGTTGCGTAACTCCGAATACTGCGCGGCGCGGTAAAGCATGTAGAAGGCGCCAAGGTCGTGGACCAGCCCGGCGAGCAGCGCCTCGTCCGGACTGATCCGCGTATGGGTACGTGCCAGGATGCGGGCTGCGGCGGCCGTTCTCAACGAGTGTTCCCAGAGCGCAGCCGTCAGGTCGCAATAGGCGGACATCTCCTTTGAGCGCATCAGCTGATTCATGGCGATGGCCAGCGCGGTCGAGCGGACGAGATCAAAGCCCAGCCGTGCGATCGCTGACGGCAGATTGCGTGCTGGCGTTCCGTCTGGACTGTACATGACTGATTTGGCCAGATTCATCAGCTTGGTGGCGATGAGCGGCTCGAGACTGACGATGCTGGCCAGACGTGCCGTCGGCAGGTCGGGATTCTGCAGCTCCTTGCGCAAGCGGATTGCGGCGTCGAAATAGGTCGGGAAAACAACATCGCCTTTCAGTTCCTTGGCGATGTCTTCGAGCATTTGAAAACGTTGGGCGTTGAGGGCGTCGCCGACCTTGTCCTGATCGGCTTTCGGGTCAATAGTCATATCGCTTACGGGGGGCAAATTGGCGGAGAAAGGCCTTTCTCCAGCGGAGGGACGTCATTGTAGTCGCGATGCGAAGAAAGATTTAGGTCTCAGTAACCGGCTTGCAAACCAGTCTGAGCCAAAGCAGGCCGAGCCCGCCGGCGAGCAGCGAGGCCAGAAGAATGGCCGTTTTCGAGGCGTCGATGGTTTGCGAATTGCCGGCAAAGGCCAGGTTGGTGATGAAGATGGACATCGTAAAGCCGATGCCGCCAAGAATGCCGGCGCCAAAGATGTGTTTCCAGCTTAGGGACTTCGGAAGCTGGCTTATGCCTGAGGCAACAAGAAGGAAACAGAAAACGGTGACGCCGATTGGCTTGCCAACGACCAGACCGGAAATGATGCCGAGGCTGTTGTTGCTCGCCAGCCCGGCCATCCAATTGGCTCCGATCGGTACGGCGGTGTTGGCCAGGGCAAAGATTGGCAGGATGGCAAAGGCGACCGGCAGGTGCAGGATGTTTTCGAGTTTGTGCGAAGGCGAGTCCTGGTCTTCGTCCTTGGCTGAATAGGGGATGGCAAAAGCCAGCATGACGCCGGCGATGGTGGCGTGAACGCCGGACTTGAGCATGAATAGCCACATTAGCGCGCCGCCTGCCAGATACGGGGCCAGAGCCATGATGCGCAAGTTGCGGTTGAGGACGATAAGCAGCGCCCAGACGCCTAGCGCCGCAGCCAGATAGCCAATCGAAACCTGTTCTGTGTAGAACAGGGCAATAACGATGATTGCGCACAGATCGTCGATGACGGCAAAGGCGACGACAAAAACCTTGAGCGCCGCCGGGATGCGCTTGCCAAGCAGCGCCAGCGCGCCGAGAGCAAAGGCGATGTCGGTGGCCATCGGGATGCCGATTCCGGGCTGCGTCGGCGTTCCGGCGTTGAGCGAAAAATGGATGAGCGCCGGGGTAAGCACGCCGCCGAGCGCGGCAAAAAGCGGTAACAGGGCGTTGCGGAAATTGGATAGCTCGCCGCTGTAGAGCTCGCGTTCAAGCTCCAGCCCGATCAACAGAAAGAAAATGGCCATCAGGGCGTCGTTGATCCACAACTCGATGCTCAGGCCACCCAGCGGCCTTTGCCAGAATCCGAGGTAGTCGCTTCCCTGCGGGGAATTGGTAATCGTTAGCGAAATGACGGTGCACAGGATCAGCAGGATTCCACTCGATTTCTCCGAATGGAAAAAACGCTGGAACGTGGCCGAAAGTTTTTTTTGGACAACAAGCAAAGTTCTCTCCGGGCAAAATATCGATAAAGCTTGGCTAGTATTTTCGGTGGCCGAAGCGGTAGCTGCAAAGGGTGCAGTGATCGGTGGTGCTCGTCAAGTTGTTTGGCTGGAGTTTTTGATAATTCTGGCCGATGCTGCTCCTCGCCATTATTCACTCCACTGTTTATCGATATGGTCTACACTTCCGGGTGAATCTTGCTTCGAACAGGA
>CAZZDF010000186.1:0-4184 GCA_964652915.1 uncultured Propionivibrio sp.
GCAGTGCTCGGAGTTGGCCTGCGCGAACATCATCAGTTCGACGTCGCTCGGGTTGCGCCGCATCCGGCCAACGAACAGCCCGACAAAATAGTCGATCTCGTCATTCGACAAGGCCAGACCCAGGCGCCGATTGGCCTCGACCAACGCCTCACGCCCACCGCCGAGCAGATCAATCCAGCCCAGCGGCGCCGGCGGGAAATGCTGGAAGAGCCGGGCGGGCTGCGCAAAATCTCCGAGCACGGTTTCGGTCATGCGATCATGCAGCAAGGCCGCCACCCGCGTCCGATCGGCATCCGGCACGCCCTTGAGGCGGTAGGCGATGCCGCGCTCGATGCGTTCAACCGCCGGCAGGCCGCAATTCCATGCAATTTCCGTCGCCTTCGACGACCACGGCGAAACCGTGCCGATACGCGGCGTCACGAGAAACAACTCACCGTGCGCGGCCGCTTCTCCAGAACGCTCCTCGAGCAAGGACGCCAGCCGGTAGCGCTCGGTGGCGCTCAAGGCTTTGCTCAAAAAGACGAAGTGCCAGAATTCCGCGCTAAGCACACTCGCCGCCGGCACAAGCGCCCGGATCTGCCTTCGCAATGCCTCAAGACGAAAAGCCGAAACAGCCGGATTACCGCGCAAAAACAAGGTTTCGGTCATGACGACTTTCGGGCGAAGGAGAAGCGGACGGGGCAAAATGAACGCTGTCGATTATAGCCGACGGGCACACTCACCACTCCGCAAGACACAACATGAAGATGCCCGTATTCATTGGCCAGCAGGCCGATACCCAGCCCGGACTAGGGCTCGATGCTTACATATTCGATGCTCAGCACTTCGATTTCGCGCAGCCCCGCCGGGCTTTGAAAGCGCACCAAATCGCCTTCCCGCGCCTTGAGCAAAGCGCGCGCCAGCGGGGACACCCAACTGATCCGGCCGCGCGCGAAATCGGTTTCGTCAACGCCGACAATCTGGTAAGTCTGCTCGCCCCCCTGCTCGTCGCCAATGGTCACCGTGGCACCGAAAAACACCTGATCGGCGCTCTGCTGACGCGCCGGGTCTACCACTTCGGCAATATCCAGGCGCTTGGTCAGAAAACGGATGCGCCGATCAATCTCGCGCAGACGGCGCTTGCCGTAAATGTAATCGCCGTTCTCGGAACGATCGCCATTCGAAGCCGCCCAATGCACCACTTCAACCACCTGCGGACGCTCGGTGCGCAAAAGGTGATCGAGTTCGGCCTTGAGCCGCGCATGGCCGCCGGGCGTGATGTAGTTGCGCGTCCCATGCGGCAGCTTTAATGCCGGTTCAAGCGACTCGTCGTCCTCGTCGCCGTCGGACTCTTTGACAAACGCCTTATTCATAAGCGAGGCCCAAACATCCCGAAAAAAAGCGCTATCAATAACCGATGCGATAACCATCAACATCGACACGAATCATGTCGCGCCCGAGCGAAAGCGCCGTATACCGGGCGAACTGGGTCGCCCAGCGCTTGCCATCGATAAAACGCTGCTCACCACCGCAACGGGCAATATCCAGGATCTTGTCGATGATCAACACCTTGCCCATCGGCGTGGTCGGCTCGCACTTCAGCTCGGAGTACTCCTTGTCGAGCCAGCGACGAGCCTCCTCTGCCGAGCTTTCCATCAACTCGGTTTCGGAAAATTCGAATTCGTATTCTTTGTCTTTGCCAAACGAAACGGTCACGTGATAAAGCATGTTTCTTCTCCAACCTGCGTCCAGGCGACGAATCGCCGACCCGGACTATTCTAAGCGCATTGACGACAAACGAGAAAACAACCAACGGGGCTTCGACACGGAAGTTTCAACTTCATTACCGCTTCTTGGCAAGATTGTTTTTTTTCTGCGCTGCGCCTACTATACCTGTCGACTCGCTTGGTATTGTGGCGGTCACGGCTGCACTCCCGCAACGTTGTGTTAAGGCTGTGAATCGGCCTGCGCGCATTACAGGACTTGCAAGTATTTATCTTTCAATAAATATCACTGATGGAGATCCCAATGATGCTGACCGAAGAAGAAATAAACAATGCCCGCGCCACACTTGATGAACTGCGTGTGGAACATCGCGATCTGAATCTGGTTGTCGAACATCTCGTCAGTACGCCGTTGCCCGAACAGGATCAGTTGCTGATCCACCGCCTGAAGAAAAGAAAACTCCTGCTCAAGGACAAAATCTACCAGCTTGAAAGCATGCTGGTCCCGGATATCAAAGCCTGACTCGGAAGCCCGAAAAAGTCAGCACCAAAAGCAACGGGACGCTCTGTTAAATAACAGACAGCGTCCCGTTTGTCGCTAACCTCAAGTCAAATCAGAGGAAAAAGCGTCCGAGGTACCAGAAAATTGCCGATATCAAGGCGCTGCACGGAATAGTCAGCACCCATGCCCAAACGATGGTACCGGCAATCCCCCAGCGCACTGCTGAAAGCCGCTTCGTGGCGCCCACGCCAACAATCGCCCCGGTAATCGTGTGTGTGGTTGAAACAGGGATCCCAAGTGCCGTGGCAAAAAACAGCGTTGCGGCGCCACCGGTTTGTGCGCAGAAGCCGCCCACCGGGCGCAACTTGGTGATCTTCTGCCCCATCAGCTTGATGATCCGCCAACCACCAAAAACGGTTCCCATACCGATCGCCGCATAACAAGCAATAACCACCCAATACGGAACATGCTCGCCCGTATGGACAATCCCGGCAGAAATCAGCAACATCCAGATAATACCAATGGTCTTTTGCGCGTCATTACCGCCATGCCCCAACGCATACGCCGACGCCGAAATCAGCTGCAGTTTGCGCGACCAACTATCGACGTGACGCGGCGTAGATCGACGAAACACCCATGAAACAATGATCATCATCACCGAACCGAGCACCATACCCAGCAAAGGTGAGATCAGAATGAACGAAACCACCTTGACAACGCCAGAGGTAATCAGCGAACCCGGCCCGGCCTTGGCAATAGCGGCGCCAATCAGCCCTCCAATCAGCGCGTGCGAAGATGACGAAGGAATCCCGTAGTACCAGGTAATCACATTCCAGGCAATCGCTCCAACCAGAGCGCCAAACACCACGTAGTGATCAATAATTGACGGCTCAATTGTCCCTTTGCCGACCGTCGCCGCAACCTTCAGCTCAAAAACGAATATCGCTGCTACGTTGCAGAATGCTGCCAAAGCAACAGCCGTATGCGGCTTCATCACCCGAGTAGAAACGACCGTCGCAATAGCATTCGCCGCGTCGTGAAAGCCGTTCATGAAGTCGAAGGCAAGCGCCATGATGACCAAAAACACCACGACGCCCATACTCATATTTACATGTTCCATGAACAGGCGCCGATCAAGAGTTTTCGAGGACGATACCTTCGATGATGTTCGCCACATCCTCGCAGCGATCAGTCACGGTTTCGAGGAGTTCGTAGATCGCCTTGAACTTGATCAACTCGCGCACATCCGGCTCTTCGCGGAACAGCCGCGACATGGCACCGCGCAGTTCACGATCAGCCGCCGACTCCAGTTGATCGATCTCGTGACAAATTTTAAGAATTTCCGGCCCGTTATCCATTGATGGCAATAAAGCCACTGCTGAACGAACACGCTCGCAACAATTGTTACAGATCTGGCTGAGACTGACGGCCTCGGGCGTTATGTGCCGCACATTGTAGAGAGTGACGGTATGCGCCACATCCTGAATCAAGTCGAGGATATCGTCCAAACCGGTGATCAGTTGATGGATTTCATCACGATCGAGCGGTGTTATGAACGACTTGTGCAATTGCCGCATCGTCTCATGCGTAATGCCGTCGGCCTTATTCTCGATTTCGTCTATGTTTTCACACTGCTTGGCGGCATCTTCGTCCGAATCGTTTAGAACAGTCATCAGATCGAGAAGCGCCTTGCTTCCCAAAACCACCTGTTCCGCATGTTCGTTAAATAAATCGAAGAATTTACCTTCTTGAGGCATAAAGCGCGCAAACATAGGATCGTTCCCAAAAATTGCAATGGCGCGCATTCTACCATTCCCGCACCAACAGCAACGCAAAAAAGAAGGCCGACAATTCGTCGGCCTCTTTGTAGCTAGGCGCTAGTAGCGCCATCGCCATTCAGTACAGCATTAATTACTCTTCGATCCGCATGCCGTAGAAGCTGCGATAGACGAAGAAGAAGTTCAGCGCCAGGAACACCG
>CAZZDF010000187.1:0-4098 GCA_964652915.1 uncultured Propionivibrio sp.
TTATCACGGCCACAAAGAATAGGGAATCGAGATTAAGCGTCGCTTAAGACTGAACCGCCAGACTCCCCTTCATCATCTATGGAGCGACCCGACATGCCAACCCGCCTGAACTTATCACCATCAAACAAACTCGACCAGTGGTTGATGCAAGCCACACTGATTCTGCTCTGTTCAGCGACCATTATCTTGTTCATCGGCCAATACACCGATCTCGATTTGCTGATCGCCGACTACTACTATGATGCACAACGCCAGGTTTTTCCGTGGGACAACACCTGGTTTGGCCGCGATCTGATGCATGGCTACGTCAAGAAAGCTCTTGTCTGGGGCGGCTTCCTGCTGATGGGCACAGCCATTTTCGACTTCATCCGCCCCCTCGCCCGGTTTTCCTCGGTACAACGCGCAAAACTACGCGTGCTCGCCCTTTCGGCGGCGCTTGAACCGATCCTGATCAAAACCTTGAAAGAGAACTCGAGTATGCATTGCCCGTGGGGAGTCGACCGCTATGCGGGAGACAACCCGTTCCTCCGCCTTCTCGACACCATCCCTGATGGCTGGCAAGCCGGTCACTGCTTCCCAGCCGGCCATGCCAGCACGGCCATGTGGCTGACCGCACTGGTCGTCCTGTGGCTCCCGGAAAACCCGCAACGAGCTCTCAAAGCCTATCTCGGCGGCCTCTCGATCGGCATGATCCTGGGCTGGGTGCAGCAAATGCGTGGCCAGCATTTTCTAACCCACACCTTGTGGACAGCATGGCTGGCCAGCGCTCTGACCATCGCGCTGATCGCCTTGTTTTCCCGACAATTATTCCCTCGCCCGGCACTCCGTACCGCCAATCCAATCGAAACCGCATTGCGCTCGCCGTCGGCAAGCGCGACTAAAGACGCTCCCAACGCCGCGTGAAACCGATCGCTTTTCCAACACCAGGCTTTCCAAGGTAAACTTACCCCCAACGCGCCTGGCCGATGCTGCTTATCGTTGACCAGGCGCTCCTCTTTGCCTACCCATTCCGTCCAGCAAGGTTCTTAATGCCCGCATCCCCGACACTGAAAGACGAATTGCCACATCAATCCCTGGTTGCCAGACTGCAGCGCCTTGGCCCCTACGCGCCTTTTGCCATCCTTTATTTTTCCGGTCTGTGCCTACTCTCGCTCTCGCGCAGCCTGCTCATGCTCTGGCAGTCCGAACGGGTTGCGGCGACAGGCATCTGGGGAGAAATGCTGCTGCAAGGTGTTCGCGTGGACATCATCCAGCTAGGCTTGCTTGCCGCGCCCTTGCTGCTACTCCTGCCTATTTCCTGTTTTGCCAACGGCTGGCGCCTCTGGCGACGACTCGGCTATTTCTGGATCATCCTCAGTCTGACGCTTCTCGTCTTTCTTGAAGCCGCGACGCCCGGCTTCATCGCCGAGTACGACTCGCGTCCGAACCGGATCTTCGTCGAATACCTCAAGTATCCGAACGAAGTCTTTACCATGCTGTGGACCGGATTCAAGATCCATCTCTTTGCGGGAATCGGTGCGGTGATACTCACGATTTACGGCCTTTCTCGCTTCCTGCGGCCGTTACTGACGCAAGAGCGTCCAAAAAAAGTCCTAAGTTACCTGATCGCCTGGCCGCTCATCGTCTTCCTTTGCCTGCTGTCGATCCGTTCCAGCGTTGATCACCGCCCGGCCAATCCGGCATTGTTCGCGCTGACCAGCGACTCGATGGTCAACTCGTTGATCATCAACTCGGCCTGGTCGGTCACGCACGCCATTTACGGTCTGCGTCACGAAAACCGATCGAGCGAAATCTACGGCGCGATGCCCAAGGAAGAAATCATCGAGCAATGGAAACTCACGCGCAGCATGCTGCGCGACCAGCGCCCCTTGCTGAACTCCGAGGACATTCCAACCCTCATCGAGCAAAAAGCCACCATTCGCCGAAAGAAGCCACTGAATCTGGTTATCATCCTGGAAGAAAGCCTCGGCGCGACCTTTGTCGAATCACTGGGCGGCGTGCCGGTCACACCGGAACTTGAAAAACTCAAGTCGCAAGGTTGGTGGTTCGAGCAGCTCTATGCCACGGGCACCCGCTCAGTACGCGGCATCGAAGCGGTCACCACCGGTTTTTTGCCGACTCCGGCACAAGCCATCGTCAAACTGACGCTGGCCCAGAAGAACTTTGCCGGTCTGGCCGAAATACTCGGGAAGCAGGGTTACGAGTCGGAGTTCATCTACGGCGGCGAATCGCATTTCGACAACATGCGTGGCTTCTTCCTTTCCAACGGTTTTTCCCGAGTCACCGACCAGAATGACTACAAAAATCCGGTCTTCAAGGGCAGTTGGGGCGTCTCGGACGAAGACCTGCTCAACAAGACGCATGAGCGTCTGCTAGAAAAGCACAAGGAAGGGCTATCGAGCTTCACGCTGGTATTCACCTCGTCAAACCACGCCCCGTTCGAATTCCCGGACGGGCGCATTTCGCTTTACGACAAGGAAAAGGGCACTGACAACAACGCGGTCAAGTACACGGACTATGCCCTTGGGCAATTCATGAAAGCCGCCCGGGCAAGCGATTACTGGAAAGACACCGTTTTTCTGGTGGTCGCCGACCACGATATCCGCGTCAAAGGCGAAAGCACGATTCCGGTCGAACGCTTCCATATCCCCGGCCTGATCCTCGGTGCAGACATCAAGCCCCGCCGGATCAAGACAGTCGCCAGTCAGGTGGATCTGCCGACCACCCTGCTCTCGCTGCTCGGCGTCGATGCCAAACACCCAATGGTCGGTCGCGATCTGACGCAAGAACCGGAAGGACTGCCAGGGCGCGCGATGATGCAATACGAGCAGAACTACGGCTGGATGGAAGGGCAAAAGGTCGTCATTCTGCGCTCCGGAAAACCCGCTGCGCACGGCGTTTACCATCCGGAAACCAAGCATCTGGAGATGATCGACCCCCCCGCTGAAGACCGTGACATGGAAAAGCGTGCGCTGGCACATGTGCTATTGCCTTCCTGGCTCTACCGCGAACAGCGCTATAAACTGCCGACTGACTGATTCAACAACCGCAACCCGCCCTGCCGCCAAACGGCAGGGCTTTTTGATCACCCATGCGCTATGAAAATCCTGCTTACCGGCGCCGCCGGCTTTATTGGCTTTCATGTTGCCCGTATCCTTCTGGAGCGCGGTGATGAGGTGGTCGGTATCGACAACCTCAATGATTACTACGATCCGAGGCTAAAACTGGCCCGGCTGGATGGCCTGAAACCTTACGCCAACTTCCGCTTCCTGCGCATGGACGTCGCCGATGCCGCGTCGCTGAGCACGCTGTTCACCAACGAAAGATTCCAGCGCGTCATCCATCTGGCGGCTCAGGCCGGCGTACGTTACTCGCTGAGCAACCCGAACGCCTATATCCAGAGCAACCTGGTCGGTTTTGGCAACATTCTCGAATGCTGCCGCCATAACCAGATCGAACATCTGGTCTATGCCAGCAGTTCCAGCGTCTACGGCGCCAACACGAAAATGCCGTTTTCGACGCACGACGAGGTTAACCATCCGGTCAGCCTGTACGCCGCCACCAAGAAGTCGAACGAACTGATGGCCCACAGCTATAGCCACCTGTTTGGTTTGCCAACCACCGGCCTGCGCTATTTCACCGTCTACGGCCCTTGGGGACGCCCGGACATGTCGCCCTGGCTGTTTTCCAGCGCCATTCTTGAAGGCCGTCCGATCAACGTCTTCAACCACGGCAAGATGCAACGCGACTTCACTTACGTCGACGACATTGCCGAAGGCACGGTCCGCGTCATGGATAACATTGCGGCAGCAGACCCCGGTTTTGACAGCAACCAGCCTGACCCGGCCCGCAGCCGCGCGCCTTACCGGGTGTATAACATCGGCAACCACCAACCGGTGGAACTGATGACGTTCATCGAAACGCTTGAGCAAGCACTCGGCCAGCCTGCGCAAAAGAACTTTCTTCCCATGCAGGCTGGCGACGTGCTGGCGACCTACGCCGACGTCGAAGACCTGCGTCAGGACGTTGGTTTTGCGCCAAAAACCACGCTTTCCGAGGGCTTGTCGCGTTGGGCAAAATGGTTCCGTGACTATACGC
>CAZZDF010000188.1:0-4086 GCA_964652915.1 uncultured Propionivibrio sp.
GGCGTGTTCACCAACCTCACCCGTCGCGAAGAAGTCGAAGCCGCCTATACGGCAGCCATCGAAGAAGGCAGCGGCGTCATTGTCGAGCGCTTCGTCTTCGGCTCCGAACACCGGCTGCTGATCGTCGGCGGCAAGCTTGTTGCCGCCTCGCGCGGCGAAAGCGCCTCGGTCGTCGGCGACGGTCGTTCCACGATCAACGAGTTGATCGACGCCCAGCTCAATTCCGATCCACGACGCGGTGCGGCGGAAGAATTCCCGCTCGATGTCATCGATCTGTCCGACAACCCAGTGGCCCTGGCCGAAGTGACGCGTCAGGGCTTCACGCCCGATTCGGTGCCGCCCGCCGGACACAAGGTGCTGGTCGTCCGCACCGGCAATCACACCTGCGAAATCACCCCGCTGGTGCATCCGAGCACCGCCGCAACGGCCTCGCTGGCCGCACGCATCGTCGGACTCGACATCGCCGGCGTCGATCTGGTCTGCGAAGACATTTCCAGGCCGCTCGACGAACAACGCGGCGCCATCGTCGAAGTCAATGCCGGCCCCGGCCTGCTGATGCACATCAAACCGGCTTCCGGCGAACCGCGCCCGGTCGGACGCGCCATCGTCGACCATCTTTTCCCGAACGGCGACGACGGCCGTATTCCGGTGGTTGGCGTCACCGGCAGCTACGGCAAAACAACCGTTTGTCGACTGCTCGCACGTCTGCTGACCCTCTCCGGCAAACACACCGGGCTTGCCTGTAGCGACGGGGTATTCCTTGACCGCCGGCAAGCCGATAGCGGCGACTGCGCTTCGTGGATGTATGCCAATCGCCTGTTGATGAACCGCGCCATCGAAGCGGCCGTTTTCGAAAACGGCAGCGACGTCATCCTCGACGAAGGGCTGGCCTACGACCGCTGTCAGGTCGGCATCGTCACCAATGTCGATGTCGCCAAGCATACCGGCCGTTTCTACATCGAAACGCCCGAGCAGGTTTTTACCGTCCTGCGCACCCAGGTGGATCTGGTTCTCCCCAAGGGCGCTGCCGTACTCAATGCCAAGGAAGCCATGCTGGTCGAAATGGCGCCACTCTGCGACGGCGAAGTCATCTACTTCGCGCTCGACCCCGCGCTACCGGCTCTTGCCGAGCATCTGGCCCAAGGCAAGCGCGCCGTTATCGTACGCAATGGCCAGATCATGCTGGCCAGCGGGAAGGAAGAAAAGCCGCTCGCCAAGCTCAAAGACATTCCGCTCACCGAATGCGGCAAAGACGCGATGCAAACAGAAAACGTACTGGCTGCCGTCGCTGCGGCGTGGTCGCTCGGAATTTCGCCCGACATCATGCGTACCGGAATTGAAACCTATTCTGTCGAATAACCCAGACCAACGATCTCACCGCGGAGCCGCAAAACTCCGCAGCAAACCGGATACAAAAGGAATTCGTTCATGGAAGTCTCACGTATAAGAGCACTGCGCGGCCCCAATCTGTGGAGCCGGCACACCGCCATTGAAGCCATCGTCTCTTGCAACGAAAACGAACGTAACATCAGCGATTTGCCCGGTTTTGAAGACAGGTTGCGCGAGCGCTTCCCGGCCATCGCCCTGCTACAGGCAAGCGTTGGCAACGATGTTGTATCCATGGCCCATGCCGTCGAATACGCTGCACTCGGTCTGCAAGCGCAAGCCGGTTGCCCTGTCACCTTCAGTCGCACCACACAAACCGAGGAACCTGGCGTTTATCAGGTCGTCGTCGAGTACAGCGAAGAAGCCGTTGGCCGTCTGGCTTTCGAACTGGCGCTCGAACTGTGCCGCGCGGCCGTCGATGATCATGGCTTTGACTCCGCTACCGCGCTAAAACGCTTGCGCGAGCTCGACGAAGATGTACGCCTTGGGCCAAGCACCGGCTCCATCGTCTACGCGGCAGTTGCCCGCAACATCCCCTACCGCCGCCTGACCGAAGGCAGCATGGTGCAATTCGGCTGGGGCAGCAAGCAGCGCCGCATTCAGGCCGCCGAAACCGACCAGACCAGCGCCGTTGCCGAATCGATCGCGCAAGACAAGGAACTCACCAAGCGCCTGCTCCACGCAGCGGGTGTTCCTGTGCCAACCGGCCGTCCGGTCAACGATGCAGCCGATGCCTGGGCAGCCGCTTGTGAAGTCGGCTGCCCGGTGGTCGTCAAACCGCAGGATGGCAATCAGGGTAAAGGCGTCGCCGTCAACCTGACCACCCGCGAGCAGGTCGAAGCCGCTTACGCCATCGCTGCGAAAATCAGCGACGAAGTGCTGGTCGAACGTTTCCTGCCCGGTCAGGACTACCGCATCCTGGTCGTCGGCAACAAGCTCGTTGCCGCCGCCCGACGCGAACCACCGATGGTCATCGGCGACGGCGAGCACACGGTTCGCCAACTCGTCGACCGGGTCAACCGCGACCCCCGTCGCGGCGAAGGCCATGCCACATCGCTAACCAAGATCCGCTTTGACGACATCGCCCTCGCCCGCCTCGCTGAAGACGGCCTCACCGCCGAATCGATCCCAGCCAAGGCGCAACGCGTCATCCTGCGCAACAACGCCAATCTATCCACCGGCGGCACGGCCACCGACGTCACCGATGACGTTCACCCGGACTTTGCCGCACGCGCCGTAGCCGCTGCGCAAATGGTCGGCTTGGACGTGGCCGGCGTCGATATCGTCTGCAACAACGTATTGCGCCCACTTGAAGAGCAAGGCGGCGGCATCGTCGAACTCAACGCCGCGCCGGGTTTGCGCATGCACCTGCAACCCTCATTCGGCAAAGGCCGCGCGGTCGGCGAAGCGATTATCGCCAACATGTTCGCCGATGGCGACGATGCGCGCATTCCGCTGGTCAGTGTTTCCGGAACCAACGGCAAAACGACCACGGTCCGCCTGATCGCCAGCATCCTTTCCCAAAACGGTTACCGCGTCGGCATGACCAGCACGGACGGCGTTTATATCCAGGGCAAGCGTATCGATACCGGCGATTGCAGCGGCCCGAAGAGCGCCAAGAACGTACTCTTCCATCCCGACGTCGACGCCGCCGTTCTTGAAACCGCACGCGGCGGAGTTCTGCGCGAGGGACTCGGTTTTGACCGCAGCGATGTCGCCGTGGTTACCAACATCGGCAAGGGCGACCATTTGGGTCTTTCCTACATCAGCACCGTCGAAGACCTCTCGGTCGTCAAACGCGTCATCGTGCAAAACGTCAAACCGGACACCGGCGTTGCCGTGCTCAATGCGGCCGACCCGATGGTCGCCCGCATGGCTGACTCCTGCCCTGGGCAAGTCACCTTCTTCGCACGCGACCGCAACCATCCGGTGATGGCCATGCATCGTGCTCAGGGCAAACGCATCATCTATCAGGAAGGCAACGAAATCATCGCCAGCGAAGGCGAGTTCACGCACAGCATCCCGCTTGCCGACATCCCTGTTACCGCCAACGGCACGATCGGTTTCCAGATTGAAAACGCCATGGCCGCCGTTGGCGCGGGTTGGGGCCTAGGTCTCGAGTGGAAAGTAATTCACGCCGGTCTGGCAAATTTCGTCACCGATGCCGAGTCAGCCCCTGGCCGTTTCAACCTCTTCAACTACCGTGGTGCGACCCTGATTGCCGACTACGGACATAATCCGGATGCCATTCAAGCTCTGGTTAACGCAGTCGACAGCATGCCCAACCCACCGGGATGCAAACGCTCGGTTGTAATCAGCGGTGCCGGCGACCGGCGCGACGAAGATATCCGCCAGCAAACCGAAATCCTTGGCGACGCCTTCGATCAGGTGATTCTCTATCAGGATCAGTGCCAGCGCGGACGAGCTGACGGAGAAGTTCTTGCCCTGTTGCAACAAGGACTGAAAAACGCCAAGCGCACCAAGGAAATCAAGGAAATCCACGGCGAATTCCTGGCTATCGATACGGCGCTGGGAACCTTGAAATCCGGAGACCTGTGCCTGATCCTCATCGATCAGGTCGACGAAGCTTTGGCACATATCGCCAAGCGTGTTGCTGAAGCCTGAACGCTTCGTCATAAGTAATCAGGCAACCCAAAAGTTGCCTGATTATTTTGATTTGCCGGGTTAACGGGGCTGCCC
>CAZZDF010000189.1:0-4084 GCA_964652915.1 uncultured Propionivibrio sp.
GGCGGGTGTTTGGCATTATGTCAGAGTTCGTCGAGGCGACGCAGCGCCTCTCGGCTATCCGCCCGGCGGTATCAATTTTCGGTAGTGCACGGACTCCGCCGGATTCTCCGTATTACAAACTGACCGAATACATCGCCCGTTTGCTGTCCGATGCTGGCTTTTCGGTTATTTCTGGGGGTGGGCCGGGGATCATGGAAGCCGCCAACAAAGGGGCGTATCACGGCAAGTCACCGAGCGTCGGGCTCAATATCCAGTTGCCGCATGAGCAATCGACCAACGGTTATCAGGATATTTCCCAGAGTTTTCGCCACTTTTTCGCGCGCAAATACATGTTCGTGCGTTTTGCCAACGCTTACGTAGTGATGCCCGGTGGTTTCGGTACGCTTGATGAATTGCTCGAAGCGCTGACACTGATCCAGACCGGCAAGAGCCGGAAGATTCCGATCATTCTGGTGCATGAACCCTTCTGGCGCGGCATGGTCGAATGGTTCAGGACGACTTTGGTCAATGAAAAAGTGATTTCGCCGGAAGACATGGATCTGATTCAAGTGATCGACAAGCCGGAAGAGGTGGTTGAAGCGATTTTCAAACATTACGAGCGTCGCGGGTTTGCACCGCAACCCGAGGAACGCGAAATGTTGTTCAATCTGTAATACAATCAAAGCTCTTGGTCTCCTTGTACGCCTTTGGGATTTCATTCATGCGCCGTCTTTACGCTTTTCTCGCTTTTTTGGCACTTGCGTCCGCTCCGGCTTTGGCGCAAAACAATGAACCGCTCCCGGATGCCAGGCCGCCGGAGATGATTCCTCTCGACGATTCGATTCAGCCGGAGGTGACGATCAAGAAGCGTGAGGGCGAGACGGTTGAGGAACACCGGGTCAACGGCAAACTCTTCAAGGTGATTGTTACGCCGGAGCATGGCGTTCCCTATGTTCTGGTCGATCAAACCGGCGATGGTTCGTTTGTTCCTTTTGATGCGCCGGGTAGTCCGCAGCTTAGCGTGCCGATGTGGGTGATCGGCCGCTTCTGATCTCAGCAGTTTGGTGACGCCCTTCCCGATTCCTGCGCCAGCCTTCAAAGGCAATAGTCGCGTTGTAGCCGCTGGTAGCGCGTTCGAGTGGCTGCGTTACGGCTGGTTCATGTTTCTGGTGATTCCTGGTCGATGGGTGGGGGTGACGGCTTGTTTGCTCGTCGTTCAGCTTTGCTTGACCTTGATTCCGTGGCTTGGCACCTTGCTGGTCTGTGTATCGGTGCCGTTTGTTGGTGCGGGTTTGCTGTTTTTCTGCCAGCAGATCGCCAGCGACCAAGTTCCCCGGTTTGCCGATTTTCTGGCCGCTTTCCGGTCCGAGGAAAACACGAAACATCTGCTCGGACTTGGCGTCTTTTACGCGCTTGCCAGCTGGATTGTCTTTCGGGTGGTGGCGTTTTTCGGTTGGGGGCGCCTGGCTGGCTATGGAGCACTGCCCGATCCGGCAGGGTTTACGGCGGTTCTCGGCGGGGTATTGTTGGCCATGTTGTTTTTGCTGGTGCTTTCAGTCCCCTTGTTGATGGCCTTATGGTTTGCTCCGGCACTGGTGATTTTCAACAAGATGCCGGCGCTTGAGGCGCTCAAGGCCAGCTTCGAGGCTTGCTTGAAGAATGCCTTCCCCCTGGGTTCCTTCGGGCTGATTGTTATGGTGCTCGCGGTGTTTGCCGCTCTACCGGTCGGGCTGGGCGTTTTTGTGTTGTTTCCGGTGCTGATCGGGGCGAATTACGCGTCTTATCGCGATGTTTTTGTAGCCAACTAATATTGGGTCATTGATTTCATGCAAGCGTTAACTCTTCCGGCCCGGCGCGGTTCGGGCTGGTTGTTCGAAGGCTTCGGCATTTATCGCAAGAAACCGTGGGCAATCTCCTTTTTGGTCAGCGGTTATTGGCTGTTGATGGTGACGATTTCCTATGTGCCGTTGATTGGGCAGATTGTCGGGCCGTTGTTGATTCCGGTGTTTTCGGTCAGCCTGATGAATGCTTGCCGGTTGGTTGCGCAAGAAGAACCTTTGCCGCCTTTGTTGCTCTTTTCCGGCTTCAAGAGAAACTTGCGGCCTTTGCTGCTACTGGGCGTCGTTTACCTCGTCCTGTGCCTTTGTTTGATTGGAATCATTTCTGTTTTCGACGATGGCATGTTGTATCGGCTGCTGGCTCAGGGACAGCGGCCAAGCAATGAGGCGATGGCTGGCCATGAGGCCATGTTCATGATCCGGCTGTTGCTGTTTTTCCTGCCGATCATGATCGCTTACTGGTTTGCGCCGGTATTGGTGGCCTGGCATGATTTGCCGGTCGGCAAGTCGCTGTTTTTTAGCGTTGTGGCCTGTTTGCGCAACTGGCGGGCGTTTCTGGTCTATGTGGTTTCGCTCTATTTTTTCGGCTCACTGTTGATGATCGTCATGGCGGTACTGCTCGGTACCGTTTTTGCGGGGGTGGGGGAGGCGTTTGCCGGCGGCTTGATGATGGCCATTCTTCTTGTCATCCTGCCGGGGATTTACGCCAGTTTCTATGTCAGTTATCGCGATGTTTTCGTGACCATTGACGATGATGCCTGAAACTGCAGCCGATTCGCCGCTGGGCATTTTTGGCGGGACTTTTGATCCGGTTCATTACGGCCATCTGCGTTTGGCTGAAGAGGCTGTCGATGCCTTGGGTCTGGGGCGGGTGCGCTGGATTCCTGCCGGTCAGCCCGGTTTGCGCGATGCGCCACGGGTCGGTGCCGTAGAACGCCTTGAAATGGTACGTCTGGCGATTGCTGGCAACCCGCGCTTTGAGCTTGATGCGGCCGAGGTCGAGGCGGCGCAGCCGAGCTATACGGTGCCGACGTTGGAGCGTCTGCGTCAGCCGCAAGGGTGTGGGGTGCAGCGGTCGTTGGTGCTGTTGGTGGGGGCCGATGCCTTCTCCCGCTTGTCTGGTTGGCATCGCTGGGAGGAACTGTTTGCTCTGGCGCACGTTGCGGTGGCGCATCGTCCGGGTTTTGCGATCGATTCGGTGCGTTTTGCGCCGGAACTTGCGCGCGTTTTTGCCGAACGCTTTTGTCCTGATGCTTCGGTGCTGGGCAAGGCGCCGGCTGGTTGTATCGTGCCTTTTGCCATGACTCAGCTCGATATTTCGGCAACCCGGATTCGCATGCTGCTGTCCAAGGGTCAAAGCCCGCGTTATTTGCTGCCCGATCCGGTGATCGCGCATATTTGGAAACATCGTTTTTATTCGGAGAACTGATTAGCCAATGAACGCTACACAACTTGAAAAAATCGTCGTCGACGCCCTGGAAGAAATCAAGGCGCGCGATATCGAGGTCATCAATACGGCCAAACTTACCCCGCTCTTCGAGCGCATCGTTATCGCTTGTGGCGATTCCAACCGGCAGGTTCGTTCGTTGGCGCGTAATGTCGAGGACAAGGTGCGTGAGGCTGGGGGGCAGGTTATTTCGACCGAAGGCGAAGAAGCGGGCGAGTGGATTCTCGTCGACCTTGGCGAAGTGGTCGTTCATGTCATGCAGCCGGCGATTCGTGCTTACTACAACCTCGAAGAGTTGTGGCACGGCAAAATGCCGGCACGGGTGCAGAAGGCCGCTGCCGGCGCATGAGACTGGGGATTCTCGCCGTCGGCCACAAGCTGCCGGACTGGGTGGCCAAGGGCTGTGCCGAGTACATCAAACGCATGCCGCGCGAGTTGCCGGCGAGCATTACCGAGATCAAGCCCGAGCCACGTGGCTCGAAAAACCGCGAGCAGCTTCTGGCCGCCGAAAAAGCGCGGCTGCAGGCCGCGCTGCAAGGCTACAGTCGGGTGGTCATCCTTGATGAGCGGGGCGCCGATCTGACCACGCTCAAGCTGGCGCAACGTCTGGAAGACTGGATGCGCGAAGGGGGCGATACGGCTTTCATCATCGGCGGCGCCGACGGTATCGACGAGAGTCTCAAGCAGCAGGCGCACGACAGCATCCGCCTCTCCAGTCTGACCTTGCCGCATGCGATGGCGCGCCTTATCCTGTGTGAGCAGTTATATCGCGCGGTCAGCGTCGTCAAAAACCATCCTTATCATCGTGAAGGTTAGCGGT
>CAZZDF010000190.1:0-4084 GCA_964652915.1 uncultured Propionivibrio sp.
CGAGCCGCGTCGCGAACTCGGCATCGTGCGTTTTCGCATCGACGGCGTGCTGCATCAGGTGTATCAGATTCCGATGAGCGTGATGGCGGCGATGGTCAGCCGTATCAAGATACTCGGGCGCATGGACCTGGTCGAAAAGCGGCGTCCGCAGGACGGGCGGATTAAGACGCGCACCGCCGACGGGTTGGAGGCCGAGTTGCGGCTATCAACCTTGCCGACCGCGTTCGGCGAAAAGTTGGTGATGCGGATTTTCGATCCCGAGGTACTGGTGCGTAACTTCACCGATCTGGGCTTTTCGGAAGAAGACCAGACGCGCTGGAAGAGCATGGCCGGCAGTCCGCACGGGATTATTCTGGTCACCGGCCCGACCGGCTCGGGTAAGACGACCACGCTGTATTCGACGCTGAAGCAACTGGCAACTTCCGAAGTGAATGTGTGCACTATCGAAGATCCGATCGAAATGGTTGAGCCGGCGTTTAACCAGATGCAGGTGCAAACGGCCATCGATTTGGATTTCTCGCAGGGCGTGCGCGCCCTGATGCGGCAAGATCCGGACATCATCATGATCGGCGAAATCCGCGATCTGGAAACCGCTGAAGTGGCGATTCAGGCGGCCTTGACCGGCCATCTGGTGTTGTCAACGCTGCATACCAACGATTCGCCGTCAGCCATGACACGCATGCTTGATCTGGGCGTGCCGCCTTATTTGCTTAGTGCGACGGTGCTTGGTGTGATGGCGCAGCGCCTGGTACGCGTGCTCTGCCCGCACTGCAAAAAAACCGCCCCGGCAACCGCCGAGGATGACCTGATGTGGGACAAGCTGGTGGCGCCGTGGAAGGCCAATCGGCCGACGAAATACAGTCAGCCGGTAGGTTGCCTGGAGTGCCGTATGACCGGGTATCGAGGACGGGTTGGCATTTATGAAATTCTGTTGCTGTCGCCGGATATGAAGCAGGCCATCAGCGATGGCGTCGATGTGGCCAAGCTGCGCGAACTGGCTTATCGCGAAGGAATGAAGCCCTTGCGTATTTCCGGGGCGATGAAGGTGGCTGCCGGGGTTACGACGCTGGCCGAGGTGTTTGGTCGGGCGACCTTGTGAGGCGTGGCGCAGGCCACGGTGCAAGCCTTCGCTGTCATGCGTATTGACTTGATTGCTTAAGCGCGAGGATACTCGTAACGTTGGCGATTCACGATGGCCTGCAAGAGACCGAATTCAACGACGATGCATCCATTGGAGGGAATACCATGACACGAATTGCGACGGTGTGGCGTATCTTTCTGCTCTTTCTGTGTGTCTTGGCCGGGGCCGCATGTCAGCGAACCAGCGAGGCGCCAAAAGCAGCCGTCAAGGATGTTTCCCTTTTTCACTACTGGTCGTTTTCCGGTACTTTTGTCGGAACGCTGGACGCCATAGCGGCCGATGTCAATCGCCAGAATCCGGCCTATGTTTTCAAGCACACGCCGCTTGACCATGAGTCGTTCAAGATCAGCATTCGCGACGATCTGCGTCTTGGCAATACGGCCGATATTTACACCTATTGGGCCGGTGCAAGAACCCAGTCGATCGTCGATCAGTTGGCGCCGATCGATGATGTCTTGCCCGCCGAGGAGATGAACAAGCTGTTTGGTCCTTCGGTGGTTCAATCCGCCTGCACGTATAACGGCCAGATTTACATGGTTCCGGTTTCCCAGCACTTCGTCGGTTTTTACTACAACAAAAAGATTTTTGCCGACAATGGCCTGGTTCCTCCGTCAACTTGGGCCGAGTTTCTGGCTTTGGGCGAAAAACTCAAGGCCAGAAAGATCACTCCCGTCGCGCTTGGGTCGAGGGCCAAGTGGCCGGCGCAGTTCTGGTTTGACTATCTGTTGCTGCGGACGGCTCCGATTGATTATCGTAACCGGCTAATGGCCGGCGAGGCCTCGTTTACCGATCCGGAAGTTAAACGGGTTTTTTCGCTCTGGCATGATTTGATCAAGGCCGGGTATTTCAATCCACGTCCCAACGAGCTCGATTTTGATACCGGGGCGGCGATGATGGTGCGTAACGGCGAAGCGGCGATGACCCTGATGGGAACCTGGCTGTCCGGGTATTTCCACGGGATGACGCCGGCGTGGAGCGAGGATAGCGACTACGGCTTTTTCCCGTTCCCAACCATTGATCCGGGGATTCCGCGAGTGGCGCTCGGGCCGATCGACGGGTTGGTCGTGCCGAAAAGCGCGCGCAATATCGAAGGAGCCAAGTCGGTGGTCAAATATTTCACCGAGAGCAGCGTGCAGGAAATCATCAGTCGCGGAACCGGCGCGCTTGCACCGAGTCTATCGGTCGGCAGTTCCTCGTATTCCTCGCTGAAGAACGCCATCCGTAGCGAGATTGCCGGATCAAGCGTTTGGGCATTCAACTACGACCTGGCAACACGCCCTGAGCGTGCCGAGATCGGTTTGGGACTGTTTTCCGAGTTCATCGAGTTCTCGGATCAGTATCCGATGCTGCTTGACAAGGCCGAGCAGCGGATGAGGCAGATTGCCGTTGAAGGTAATAAGGAGCGCGCTAAATGATGGAAAAAACGCCCGATCTGTTCGGGCGCTTGCTCATCTCTTGCTTTGGGCGGTGGTTTCCCGGTTTTGCTTCGGCCTATCAGCAGCAGAAGATCGCCGGCAAGCTGAACTGGCTGCTTTACTTTTTGTTGGCGCTGATCGTGGCCAATACCTTGGTCGTGCTGGTTTCGCTCTACATCATGTACGACCGGAACACGACGCTTTCGGCACTTGATGGCTTTGTCGAGCAGGTCGGGCAGGTAGAGATTTCGCAGTTGCGCTTTCGTCTTGCGCACAAACGCGAAGATGCCCTGAATGCACGCTACGCCTTGAATCGCGCGCAGTCGATTCTGGCTACTTTGCCCAAAGATGTTTTCAAGGATTCCGGCAGCGGCAAAAGCGTCAAGATGCTGATGGCGACCCTTGATGATCGGTTCAACGAATACTTGTTGTATCAGGAACAGGCTTCGGCTCTGGAAAACCGCATGCGGAAAATGGGCGATGAATTGCTGGCTGGCGTACAGCAGCTCAGAGCCGGCAAGGTCGGAGATCCTTTGAACGATTTGCGCGCACAACTCGTTCATTCCGTCCTTGATGCCACGATTATCCAGCAGGAATTCGCGCTTGAGCGCGACATGAGTTTGTCGGTACGCATGGCGCAAGCCGTCAAATCGATCGTTGATAGTTCCAGTCGTTTGCGTGCCCAGAGCCAGAGTGTTGAAGCGCAGATCGAGGCTTATAACATCGGGCAGCAGGCGCTGCTGCTCGATAGTGCTTTCGTCAAGCTGCGCGATTACACGAAGATGAAGATGGTTAACGAAAAAGGGATGTCGACGGCGGCAAAAGACATCCTGTTCCGCGCCTACGAGGCGGCAACCCGCCAGCGGGCTTCGATTTCAGCCTTGTTGCTGGTTATTGTGGTCAGCGTGTTGAGTGCTTCGTTGCTGGTGATCATCATCGGATTCTTGTCCGGGCGTCGGTTTGTTTATAAGCTGACCTCGTCCCTTTCGCAGTTGATGCAGATGAGCCGCCGCATTTCGCGTGGCGATTACAGCCAGCACTCATTGCCGCCGTCACCGGACGAATTCGGCGAATTGGCGACCAGTTTCAATGAAATGGCGCATACCGTGGAAAATCAGATCCAGGCCTTGCGCGAGAGCGAGCAACGAGTGTCGCAGCGAACTGCTGAGCTGGAGATTGCCAACGAATCGCTGGCGCAGTCCAAGGCTGCCGCCGAAGCCTTGAATGAGTTGCAGGAAGCCAAAGTGCGGGAGCGCACAAAGGCGCTCGAAGAAGCCAATGTCAAGTTGAGCGAACTGACGGTGACCGACGCCTTGACGGGCTTGTCCAATCGCCGGCGTTTTGATCAGGTGATTAGCGAGGAGTGGATGCGGGCCAGCCGTACCGGTCAATCGCTGGCCATCCTGATGATCGATGTCGACCACTTCAAGGCCTATAACGATCATTACGGTCATCCGGCCGGCGATGAGTGCTTGCGCAAGGTGGCCGGCGTGTTGCAGGCCAACGCGCGGCGAGCCAGCGATCTGGT
>CAZZDF010000191.1:0-4081 GCA_964652915.1 uncultured Propionivibrio sp.
TCGACAAGGTCATGGCCAGCCTGATCATCGCCAACGGTGCCATGGCCATGGGCAAACCGGTCGCGCTGTTCTTCACCTTCTGGGGGCTTAATGTCCTGCGCCGCCCGGACGCTCCGGCGCTCGGCAAACCCTTCATGGATCGCATGTTCGGCATGATGATGCCGGCCGGCGTCGGCCGCCTCAATTCGATTTCAAAAATGAACTTTGCCGGCCTGGGTGCCTGGCTGATTCGCAAGGTGATGCGCGACAAGCGCGTTGAAGAGGCCGCGCAACTCCTGAAAAACCTGCAGGAAGGCGGCGCGCAGCTGATTGCCTGCCAGATGTCGATGGATGTCATGGGCATCCGCCATGAAGAGCTCATCGACGGCGTCGAGCTTGGCGGCGTTGCCGCATTCCTCTCCGAAGCGCAGCAATCGGCGACGACTTTATTCATCTAATCACACGATTGCGGTCAAAAAGAGGATCTTGATTAGCAACAAACGTCAGCTCGTCATTCCGGCGTAAGCCGGAATCCAGAACGTACGGCTGCCCCCCTAGATTCCGTGTTCTGCCCTAGCGGGCAGCCCCGGAATGACAGTTTAACGGACTGACGCTCATTGCTAATCAGGAAGAATATTGCGGCGAAGAAAATCGCCGCAATTTTTTACGTATTTTTTTGCACTATCGCCACGCCACAGCCTTTTCCCTATCACTTTCGACATAGTAAATACACACCGCAATTCGCTCAAAATTTAGGCAACTATTAAGAAAGCACATTAAGTTGGAAGTGCAATACCATCATCCGTCTAGGCCGCCATAAATTGTTCACATTTTCTGTGGATAAGTCTGTGTAAAAACTCTGCAATGCTCACCTGATTGCCCACCAAACAAGGCTTTGACTCACTTTGCAGCATTATTAAGCACATTGCTAACTCATTGTTTTATTGTAACTATTAGAGTTTCCGCAAATAGCCATTAGCCAACCCGTTGTCAGCCAACAAAAAATTGGGCAATTCAACGCTTTGTGCATAAGTCAAGTCTTGACAATGAGTTTTTTATTCGAAATTGAGCATGAAATAGTGTCACCCCCCGTCCAAATTGCGGAAACCATGTGCTGGAGCAGCATTCTTCAACCAGGTGATCTGCCGTATGGACCAAACAAGCGTTTATACAAGCCGCTCGATTCGTCTATTCTGCTAATCATCAAGACTCACTAGCGTTGAAAAACACCTTCTTCCATACCAAACTGATCAGCATGAAAGCCACCGAGGATGGGCATGGGCTATAACGCCACCAACAACACTTCAGGACGAGTTCTGCTCGGTGCAGTACTCCTGCTACTGTCGTTCACCTGCACTGCGCAGCGACAACGGCCTAACCGCCCAGACCCCGTTGTCACCTACTCCGAAGAAGCGAAACAAAGCTTCCGCGAGGCTGAAACGGCACGCGCCGCCAGCGAGCCAGAAAAAGAAATGCAATTACTGGAAGAAACGCTGCAACGCGTGGGCGTTAACAATCCGGCCGCCTATCCGATCTACGAACGACTGCGCCATAACTACGCGGATCGCGGGCTTTTGGCACGGGCTATCGAGATCAGCCAGCGGCAGTTGCAGATCGCCGAAGGCCCAGGGCAGGAGCATGGCGTATTGGTCGGCCTGGTCGGGATGTATTCGTCGCTGCATCAGATGGATCAAGCGCAAGCCACGCTCGCCCGCATCGAGCAACTGATGCCCCGCCTGCGCGCGTCGCGCAACTGGCCGAGCCGCGGCAATTGGTGGCAATCCGGTCTGGCACAGGCCAAAGCCAATATGTACCTGCGCGCCGGGCACCTGAACGAGGCGGAAGACGCATTCAAGGCTTGTATCAGCTCAAGCCTCGCTGCCATGCGCGACGACCCGGCGCTCGAAGGCAGCGTCCAGTATCTGGCGTGCATTCAGGGGCTGATGGATATCCAGATCATGACCGGCCAGCTGGCCGCCGCCAGCGTATGGGCCGATCAACTGCGCCTCGCCGCCGACAAAACGCTGGAACTCAAACAACGCCCGGCAGTGAGTGTCCGCGTCAAGCAGATCATGGGGCGGCTGGCGCTGGAGCAAGGAAAAACCGAACTCGCCCGACAGCTTTTCAGCGAAGGACTGAGCTCGCTTCAACAGAGCAATTCGGCAGATACTTCACTGCGTGCCGCCGACCTGCGCGGGCAACTGGCTCGCGTCGAGATGTTGCTCGGTCACTGGGACAAAGCGTTGAGCTGGCACCAACAGCGCGAACAAACGCTCAACAATGCCGGCGCCGAACGCGGTCGTGTCGCCACTGGCTCGGTCGAATACGCCTACACCCTGCTGCGTCTGAAACAAACTCCGGAAGCCCTGAGCATGCTGGAACAGATCGCGCGAGTGCGCCGTCAGTCGCAGGACGAAAACTCGCTGTTCCGCTGGGAGAGCGAGGCTTTTCTCGGTATCGCTCTGGCTGCAGCCGAACGCCGCGAGGAAGCGCTGCAAAAACTGCGCATCGCCATTCCAAAATATCTCGATCTAGCCAAAGGCGAACGCTCTTCGAGCGAAGCCGGCGTCATGCGCACGGCCCGCCTGAATTGGCTACTCGAAGGCTATCTGGCGCTACTTGCCGACACGGCCAGCGACAGAGTGCCAGAACAAGCCGCAGAAGCGATGGACGAGGCCTTCCGCATGGCTGATCTGGCGCGCGGCAGCAGCGTACAGCAGGCACTTTCCAGCTCGGCCTCGCGCGCCCATATCAGCGATCCGGCACTCGCCGAACTGGCTCGCCGCGAGCAGGATCTGCAAAGGGAGATCAGCGCACTGGCCGAATCCATCGGCAATTTGCTGGCGCGCGGCCGCGTGGCCGAACAGGACAAGGTTGTCGCCGAGATGCGCGCCACACTAGCCCGCTTGCGCAACGAACACAGCGCCGCGCAAAGCGAAATTGAAAAACGCTTCCCGGACTACGCCGCGCTGCTCAACCCCAAACCGGTAGGAATTCTCGCCGTACAAAAGCTGCAGAAGCCGCACGAAGCGTTGATTTCGCTTTACGTCGGCAGCGAACGCACGCTGGTCTGGGCCGTTCCAGCCAGCGGGCCGGGCCGTTTTGCCGTCGTTCCGCTCGGTGACGAGGCGATCAATCGCCACGTCACCACCCTGCGCAAAGCGCTGGACCCGAACGCCGAGGTCACCGGGCGATTGCCGAAATTCGATTTCGATATCGCCTACGAGTTGCATTCCCGTCTGCTCGAACCCGTGGCAACCGGCTGGCAAGGCGCGCAATCCTTGATCGTAATACCGCACGGCCGGCTGGGTCAGTTGCCTTTTTCGGTGCTGACCACGCACCCGTGGAAAGCGCCAGCCGCCCGTCTGCCTTATGCGGAAATGGCCGAAGCACCGTGGTTGATCAAAGAGGTCGCCATTTCGCAGCTACCGGCAGCCATTGCCCTGCCCGCGCTGCGCACGCAAGAGAAAAGCACACGCGCTGAAAGACCCTTCATCGGTTTCGGCAACCCCCTGTTTGTCGCCGGCGCAAGCTCGACGCCTGCCAGCAAAGCCACGCGCGGCATCAAGCGCCGCAATCTGCTGGTCGCCGCCGCACCCATGCTCGCTTCAAGCGCGGAGCCCGGCACATCGGTGAACTTCAACCTGCTGCCGCCTTTACCCGAAACAGCACAGGAGATCGAAGAAATCGCCGAGACGCTCGCCGCCGACAAGACTCGCGACATCTTCCTGCAAAACGCCGCCAGCGAAACGCAGGTCAAGCATGCCGACCTCTCGCGCTACCGGGTCGTGATGTTTGCCACGCACGGGCTGATGAACGGTGAAATGCCGGGGCTTTATCAACCGGCGCTGGTCCTCGCCAACCCGGCGCTCAACGCCGAAAACGAAGACGGCATGCTGACCATGGAGGAAATCCTCAATCTCAAGCTGCATGCCGATTGGGTGGTACTCTCCGCCTGCAACACGGCAGCCGGCGGCGGGCAGTCCAACGAATCCCTGTCCGGCCTGGGGCGAGCCTTTTTCTACGCCGGTGCCCGTGCCCTGCTGGTCACCCACTGGGCGGTCGAAACCGAATCGGCCCGCCTGCTGACCACCGAAGTTTT
>CAZZDF010000192.1:0-4076 GCA_964652915.1 uncultured Propionivibrio sp.
CCAGCATGAACGAAGGTCAATCCAGCGATTTTCAGCAGTTCCGCCAACTGCTCAAACGCATGTCGATGAAAACCAGCGCACGCAATCAGTTCGCCGGTCATGTTGTTGGTTTGCGCGAGGGCGATGTCGATTTTGAGGTGCGCCTCAAGCTGGATGACGAAAACGAAATCGTGGCGGTGATCACTCGTGAGTCGGCCGAAGCCATGGGTTTGGCGATCGGCATGGAGGTGACGGCGCTGGTCAAGTCGTCATCGGTTTTACTGCTCAACGATCAAGAGGTGCGAACGACGGCGCGCAATCATTTATGGGGTGAGGTCACGCGCATCCACGATGGCCCCGTTAATGCGGAGGTCACCTTGGCTTTGCCCGGTGGCCGCAGTGTCTGCGCCGTGGTGACGCATGACAGCGTTGAAAAACTTGGTCTTTCCGTGGGCGAACAGGTTTGCGCAATCTTCAAGGCGTCCGCCGTCATTCTTTGTCTTTATCAATAAATCCGGAGAAATCCATGCCCCGTTTGTCTCTTATTGTTGCCTTTTTACTCGCCAGCCTCGGCCTTCGCGCCGAAGAATTGCAGGTGGCCGTCGCGGCCAACTTCACCGCGCCGATGCAGCAAATCGCCGTGCAGTTCGAGAAGGATACCGGCCACAAGGCGCTGCTCTCCTTTGGCGCCACGGGCAAGTTCTACGCGCAGATCAGCAATGGCGCGCCATTTGAGATATTGCTGGCCGCTGACGATGAAACGCCGGCCAAACTGGAAAAAGAGGGGCTTGGTGTGGGCGGCAGCCACTTTACCTACGCTATCGGGAAACTCGTGTTGTGGTCGGCCAACCCTGATATGGTGGATTCCGCTGGTGCGGTGCTGAAAACCGGAAACTTCAAGCATCTGGCCATCGCCAATCCGAAAACTGCGCCTTACGGTGCAGCAGCTGTTGAGGTAATGAACAAGCTGGGGGTGTTGCAGAACTTGCAGCCGCGCTTTGTGCAGGGTGAAAGTATTTCCCAGACTCAGCAGTTCGTGTATTCCGGCAATGCCGAGTTGGGCTTTGTCGCCCTGTCGCAAGTGTTCAAGGATGGCAAGTTGACAAGCGGGTCGATGTGGGAGGTTCCTGCCAATTTGTATGCGCCGATTCTGCAGGATGCCGTGCTGCTTGATAAAGGCAAGGGCAAAGCGGCTCCAGCGGCGCTGATGACTTATCTCAAAGGCGAGAAGGCGCGGGCGATCATCAAGTCGTATGGCTACGATTTACGTTAAGAATTGCGCTAAAATTCATTTATGGCATTTGCCATAAATGAATTTTATTCCTCTGGAGGTGCAATGAACGTTTTTGCCGAAGCCGCTCGTCTCGAAGGAGAAAACACACCTTTCGCGCTGGCGCAAATCATCGAGAGCCATGGTTCGACGCCTCGTCATTCCGGGCAAATGATTGTGCTGGCTAGCGGGCAGATATTCGGCACCATCGGTGGCGGCATGGTCGAACGCTTGGTTATAGAGCAAGCCATCGAAGCTATCGCCGAGCGCAAAGCACGAATTTTTCAAGGGCGGATGGCGCGTTCCGGCGAAGATGCCGTCGGTGCCGATTGTGGCGGTACCATGCGCGTTTTTATTGATGTGCATGGATTGCGTCCCCGCCTCGTCCTGCTCGGCGCGGGGCATGTCAATCGCGCCGTCGCCAAGGCCGCCGCCCCACTCGGCTTCGCACTGGCGGTTGCCGATACCTTTGCTGGAAGTCTCGATTCCGGACAGTTCCCCGCCGGAACGCAGCTCATCGCGGAAGAAAGCTTTTCCCAAGCCTGCGAGAAGATCAACCTGCAAGCGGAGGATTTTGTCCTCATCGCGACCAACAGCCAGGATAAGGAGGCGCTTGATTACTGCATCCACAAGCCTTTGCGTTACCTCGGCCTGCTCGCCAGCCGGCGTAAGATCCTTGTTTTTACCCAAGCCTTGCGCGACAGCGGCATCGATGAAGAAGAACTGCGTCGATTGAGCGCCCCGGTCGGGCTTGATCTCGGCGCGGAAACGCCGGAAGAAATCGCCATCAGCATTCTGGCCGAGATCCTTATGGTCAAACACCAGCGCTCAGGCGTACGGCTAAAAGATGGCCTTTACCCAAAGCGCGGCAAACTGGTCGTCATTCGCGGTGCGGGCGACATTGCCACCGGCATTGCCATCCGCCTCTTCCAGTCAGGATTTCGCGTCGTCATGCTCGACGTTGCCGAGCCGACAGTCATTCGTCGCAGCGTCTCATTTGCTCAGGCCGCCTTCGATGGACAAACGAGTGTCGAAGGTGTCATCGCCCGGCAAGCGCCGGACGTACGAACCGCGATGGGGATTCTCTCGCGAGGAGAAATCCCCTTGCTGGTTGATCCGGAAGCCGAGCTTTTGGGTGAGCTAAAGCCCCGCTTCCTGATCGATGCCATTCTGGCTAAAAAGAATCTGGGAACGCACAAAGGCATGGCGCCGATTACCATTGCTGTCGGCCCCGGATTCACTGCCGGTGAAGATTGCGATGCAGTTGTTGAAACCAAGCGTGGCCATTATCTCGGCCGGGTTATAGACGATGGATCGGCGCAGGCCAATACCGGTATTCCCGGCGAAATTGCCGGGCACAGCGATCGACGTGTGGTTCGCTCGCCTTGCGCCGGGGTTGTGCGTTGTCAGGTAAAACTCGGTGATTTGGTCGAGGAAGGGCAACTGCTGCTGCACGTTGACGAAACCCCAGTGCTGGCTCCACTGGCTGGCATGGTGCGCGGCCTGCTGCATGATGGGCTGGCGGTCACCGAAGGATTCAAGATTGGCGATATCGATCCGCGCGGTGCCAAGGCCGACCACTTGAGCATATCCGACAAAGCGAGAGCGGTTGCTGGTGGCGTTCTTGAGGCGATGCTTTCGCTGGATGGCAGGCGATAACTTTTTTACTAACGCTAACACCCGAAATGGACTTTTATGAGACGGATAATCCCCCTGGTTTTTGCTTTTTTTGTATTGCTGAGTGGTAACGCGCAAGCCGAAAAAATTACCGTGGCCGCCGCCGCTGATCTCAAGTTTGCGATGGATGAAATCGTCGTCGCCTTCAAGAAAGCCAATCCGGCGGACGGCGTCGAGATTATCTATGGTTCATCCGGCAAGTTTCACACCCAGATCAAACAAGGTGCGCCGTACGATCTCTATTTTTCCGCCGACATTGCGTTTCCGCGAGAGCTGGCCAAAGCGGGTTTTGCTGCTTCGGCAGTGGTGCCTTATGCGGTAGGCCGCATCGTGTTGTGGAGCTCGTCTGTCGATGCCACGAAACTGACGTTAGATAGCCTCGCTGATCCGAAATTCACGCGCATCGCCATCGCTAATCCAAAGCATGCGCCTTATGGAAAGCGTGCCGAGGAAGCATTACGGGCAAGTGGCCTGTGGGGCAAGCTTGAATCCCGATTGGTTTACGGCGAAAACATTGCCCATACCGCGCAGTTCGTGCAGACCGGCAATGCCGAGGTGGGTATCTTGGCGCTCTCTTTGGCGCTGAGTCCAGAATTGGCGAATAAAGGGGCTTACTACCTAATTCCGGATAATCTGCATCAACCGCTGGAGCAAGGCTTCATTATCACTAAACGGGCGGAAGGCAATGCGATGGCCCGGCGTTTCGCGGACTTCATGAGCAGCCCGTCGACTCGCACCATCATGACGCGTTACGGCTTTGTCCTGCCAAGTGAAAGCCTCGGCAAGTAAGCCATGTTGTTGACGAGAGGGCGGCGCCGCGCCGCTGGCGGATTTTTTTCCGGGTTTGCCATTGGCAGCCTGGGCGGCATGATCGGTCTTGGCGGGGCAGAGTTTCGCTTGCCTTTGCTGGTCGGGTTTTTCAGGCTGAAAACGCTGGAGGCCATTATCCTCAACAAGGCCACGAGCCTTGTTGTCGTCAGCACCGCACTTTTGGCACGCAGCGTCAGCATTCCCTTGCACGCGCTTTGGCCGAGCGTTGATGTGGTGTTGAATCTGTTGACGGGTAGTTTGGTCGGTGCCTGGTGGGCAGCCGGGCATACTTTCTTTTGTGCTCTCTGGCCTTGTGGTTCTTAGCCTTGCGTTTCAAGGC
>CAZZDF010000193.1:0-4075 GCA_964652915.1 uncultured Propionivibrio sp.
ACGTCGGCATCCTGAATATGGCGGCGATCTTCGCGCAGGTGCACCGTAATGCCGTCAGCGCCGCCCAGATGGGCTTCAACGGCGGCCCAGGCGGGCTCCGGTTCATAGGTTTTGCGGGCCTGCCGGATCGTTGCCACGTGGTCAATATTTACGCCTAGCTCAATCATAATTCCTGTAACTCCATAAAAATCTTGCGTGTCTGCAAGTGTTTTCCACCCGTGTAATACGCGATCAACGCCCGCATCAACTGCTTGGCTTCCAGCAGCGAGCGTGGATCGGAAAAGTCTTCATTGGCCAGATCAATCAAGCTCTTGCCGGCGACACAAAGCGCCGAATTGCCTGCATGCTGCAGCTTCACCGGACCACGCTCAATCTCATAGGCATAGTATCCGGCGACATCGACCGGCTCGCCGTCGGCATCGTGTTCGAGGGTCAGCCCGTAACCCAGTTCCTGCAGGAAAGCTCTTTCGAAACAACGCAGGTCGGATTCGTTCAGCGCAGCGGAAAAACGCCGCAAGGTTTCAGCATATACCGAGAAGAGACGTCCGTGGGCATCTTCGCGCGGCAAAAGATGCATCATCAGCTCGTTCAGATAATACCCGCAAAACAGGGCCTTGCCGGTCAGTAGCGGTTGTCCGCCCTGCCATTCGACCTTCATCAGCGTTTGCACTTCGCCTTTGCCGGCCCAGGACAGCTCAAGTGGCTGGAAGGCCAGCAACAAGCCGCGCAAGGCGGAGCGTGGTCGACGCGCGCCACGCGCCAACAAAGCCACCCTGCCGTAATCCCGGGAAAAAACCTCGACGATCAGACTGGTTTCGCGAAACGGATAGGTGTGCAGTACGAAAGCTGGCTGGCCGTCGACCTTGTGGCGATGCATCAATGCCTCATCAATAACTTATTCCGTTTCCAGATCATTTGTGACGCGAAGACAAGCCGTAGGCAGTGCAAATAGCACGGCAAGGCGAAGTCGACAAAGTCACGGATGGTTTGGAAATGGAATTATTCGTAACCGAGACTCTTGAGCACCCGCTCATCGTCGCTCCAACCGGACTTGACCTTGACGAAAACTTCAAGGAACACCTTGCCGTCGAACAAGCGCTCCATGTCTTGCCGCGCTTCAGTAGCGATTCGTTTCAGGGTTTCCCCGCCCTTGCCGATGACGATCCCCTTGTGTGCCTGCTTGTCGACGACAATCGCTGCACTGATGCGGCGCAAGGCGCCATCCAGTTCGAATTTTTCGACCTCGACGGTCGCCGCGTAGGGCAGCTCGTCGCCAATCAGGCGGAAGAGCTTTTCACGAATGTACTCGGAAGCAAGAAAACGTTCGCTCTTGTCGGTGATTTCCTCCTCGCCGTACAGCAACTCATCGTTCGGCAGATGCTTGCGCGTCTCGGCGAGGAGATCCTCAAGCTGACTGCCCCGCGCCGCGCTGACCGGCACGATGGCGGCGAATGCATATTGCCTGGCGAGTTCGGCGAGCACCGGCAACAGCTTAGCCTTGTCCTTGATCTGGTCAATCTTGTTGACGGCCAGAATCACTGGGCGTTCGGCCGGCAATAGCCGGATCACCGCTTTGTCGCGCTCGTCGAAATGATCGGCATCCAGAACAAGAATAACGACGTCGACCTCGGCCAATGCCTGGCTCACGCCGCGATTCATCGTGCGATTCAAAGCATTGGTGTGCTTTGTCTGGAATCCCGGCGTATCGACAAAGACAAACTGCGCGTCCGGCCGTGTGAGGATGCCCATGATGCGATGGCGCGTCGTCTGCGCCTTGCGCGACACGATACTGATTTTTTCGCCGATCAGACGATTCAATAACGTTGATTTGCCGACGTTTGGCCGTCCAACGATGGCAATGGTGCCCGATTTGAGTTTGCTCATGTTTGTTGCAATCTTTCCAGCGCGCGCTCGGCGGCCATCTGTTCGGCAGCGCGACGGCTGCCGCCACTGCCCTCCGTACGGATTTTCAAAGAATCAATTTCGCAACACATCTTGAATTGCTGCGCATGCGCCTCGCCTGCGGTACCCGCCAGAACGTATTTGGGAAGCGGCAGACGCCTGCCCTGCAGCAATTCCTGCAGGCGGGTTTTGGCGTCCTTGATCGGCTGTCCAGGCGCGATGGAAGAAAGCATGCCGGCATAAAGACGAACGATAACGGCGCTCGCGGCATCGAATCCGGCATCCAGCCATACCGCGCCAAAAAGTGCTTCCAGCGCATCGGCCAGGATCGACGGGCGTTGCGCTCCACCGCTCTTCAGTTCGCCCTCGCCCAAACGCAGGTAACTTCCAAGCGAAAGGCTCGAAGCCAACTGATGCAGGCTGTCCTGACGAACGAGATTGGCTCGCAAGCGCGACAAATCCCCTTCGGGAAGATCGGGAAAGCGATCAAAGAGCTGTCTCGCGATGACACCGTTGAGAATTGAATCCCCAAGAAACTCGAAGCGCTCGTTGTGTGGCGTACTGTGACTGCGATGCGTCAGCGCCGTCTGCAACAGCGCCGGATCAGCAAAAGCATGGCCGAGCGCCTGCTCGAGTTGATGGATCATTCGCGCTGTCAATTTCCGGAGGACGAGCCCTGGAAGTCGATGAGCAGACTGACGTTGTAAAACAACGGGATGCGGCGTTCATAAGCAAAGGAAATAACTACGCCATTTCCATCTTTAGAGATATCAAGGTCAGCACTAGTAACTGACTTAACATGCTCAACATCCATATATTTATCAAATGCGGCGCGAACTTCAGAAACCGTCTTCCCAGAAGAACTTGAGGCAACTGCTTTCGCTGCTTTGATGACTTTAAAATAGGTCAAGTAATCCGGAGCAACCTTCATCCCCAACACAGCAACCAATGCAATCACGATGCCCCACATCAGCAAGCCGGAAATCGCCACACCACGTTGATTATTCATTGCCGAGTCCTTTACTTGAATGAGCCGATTCGCTTTAGGTTACTAAAATTAAACCAGATGAAAAACGCTTTGCCAACAATATTCTCTTCTGGAACAAAACCCCAGTAACGACTATCGCGGCTGTTGTCACGATTGTCACCCATCATGAAGTAATGCCCTGGAGGGACGGTACACACAACGCCCGCATTATTGTAGCGGCATTTGCTACGCTCCGGGAATTGCGTCGCGCCAACGATAAACCCCGAATCATCACCGTCGTTCAAGGTGCGATGCTCGACACCGTCTGACTTCTCGATGAACTGTTTTGAGTAATGCAGTTGCTCTGGATGCAAATAGTCGTCAACTCGCTCGGTCTCGACAGGCTTCCCATTGATTGTCAAACGCTTGTTCTGGTAAGCCACCACATCTCCGGGAATCCCTATAACCCGCTTGATGTAATCCGTCGACGGATCAAGCGGGTAACGAAACACCATCACATCGCCACGCTGCGGTTCATTGACATTGATGATCTTCTTGTTAAGTACCGGCAAGCGAATCCCGTAGGTATATTTGTTGACCAAGATGAAATCGCCAATCTGGAGTGTCGGAATCATTGACCCTGACGGAATCTTGAACGGTTCGACAACGAAAGAACGCAAGGCAAAAACCAACAGAATGACCGGAAAAAATCCTTCACCGTACTCAACCCACCATGGAGCCTTGGCATCAGGCGCTCGGCGTTTACGAAAAACAAACGCATCGGCAATCCAGATACCGCCGCTGACCAGCAGCAGACAAAACAGAATCAATGCAAAATTCACTGAGCTATCCCTTACTTACCAATGCGCAGTACCGCAAGAAACGCCTCCTGCGGAATCTCGACGGTTCCGACCTGCTTCATCCGTTTCTTACCGGCTTTCTGCTTTTCCAGAAGTTTCTTCTTGCGCGTGATATCGCCGCCGTAGCACTTGGCCAGCACGTCCTTACGCATGGCCTTGACGTTTTCCCGGGCAATGATGTTTGAGCCAATGGCCGCCTGAATCGCCACGTCGTACATCTGGCGCGGGATCAGTTCGCGCATCTTGGAAGCCAGTTCGCGTCCACGATAGACCGAGTTGGCACGATGCACGATCATTGACAGGGCATCGACCTTTTCGCCGTTGATCAGAATATCGAGCTTGACGA
>CAZZDF010000194.1:0-4021 GCA_964652915.1 uncultured Propionivibrio sp.
CTCGACATCAACTGAGCGATGGCCGATACGCCGCGCAAGACGCTGAGTCTGCCCAGAAACGTTCAACGCGAAGAGACTGGCGCCGATACTCCGCGTCGTCCGCTGCGTGGCGGGGCGCCCAAGCCGCGTGCCAAGTCGGCGGGCGATGCGCCGCGCGGCAAGGTAGGCGCCATAGTTGACGGCAAAACGCTGGGCGGAATTCCGGCGATCCAACAAAAGCCGCGCGGTACGCCGTCGCGTGCGCCAGTGGTGCCCAAGTCTTCTTCGGCTTCGCCTGCTGTCGCGGAGGCGAAAACGGGTCAAGCCGAGCAAAGCGGCGTGCGTATTTCCAAGCTGATGGCTGAGCGTGGCCTGTGTTCACGGCGCGAGGCGGATAGCTATATCGAGCGCGGCTGGGTTTTTGTGAACGGTGAGCGGGTGACCGAATTGGGCACGCGCGCCGATCCTTCGGCAACGATCAAGCTCGACAAGGGCGCGCAGGCGGAGCAGTTGCAGCAGGTGACGATTCTGCTGCACAAGCCGGTCGGTTATGTGTCCGGTCAGCCGGAGCCGGGTTTCAAGCCGGCGGTGACGCTGTTGCAGCCGGAAAACCAGTATCAAATGCCCGGCACGCCGCGCTTCCACCCTTCGCACCTGAAGGGGCTGGCACCGGCCGGGCGGCTCGATATCGATTCGACCGGCTTGCTGATTCTGACTCAGGATGGCCGGGTGGCGCGGCAGTTGATCGGCGAGAATTCGACGATCGACAAGGAGTATCTGGTGCGTGTCGAAGGCCGGCTCGATGCGCGTGGGCTGGAGTTGCTCAACCATGGCTTGAGTCTTGATGGCAAGGAACTCAAGCCGGCCAAGGTCGAATGGCTCAATGAGGACCAGCTGCGCTTTCAGCTGGTCGAAGGACGCAAACGGCAGATCCGGCGTATGTGCGAACTGGTCGGCCTGAAAGTCGTCGGCCTCAAGCGGGTGCGCATCGGCAAGGTAAAACTCGGCGATCTGCCGCTCGGGCAGTGGCGCTTTTTGCGCGACGACGAGGTGTTTTGACGGCTTTAAACCACAACGACACAACAGGCACAACGAAAACAAAAACTAAAAGCTATTCATAGCTAGCTTGATCTGACTTGCTAAAGAAAACGGAAGTTTTCTTTTCTTGCTCTTACGTTGTGTCCGCTGTGGTTAATTGTTTTTTCAGCGTTTTGTCTTCTGCTTCGCCGCCAAAAACAACTCCGGATTGACCATGGTGCCGTTGAGTACCACGCTCCAGTGCAGGTGCGGGCCGCTGGAGCGGCCGGTGGATCCGGCGGCGCCTACGCGCTGTCCTTGCGCGACTTGTTCGCCGTTCTGCACGTCGATGCGGTCTAGGTGGCAATACATGGTGATCAGCCCGTTGCCGTGGTCGATGAATACCGTATTCCCGTTGAAGAAGTAGTTGCCAGTCGCTAGCACTTTGCCGTGCGCGGCAGCATTGATCGGCGTGCCGCGCGGGACGGCAACATCGAGGCCGCTATGCGGCGCGCGCGGCTCGCCATTGAAGAAGCGGCGCAGCCCGAAACGGCTGGCCAGCCGGCCCTCTGCGGGTAGCTGGAAGTTGGTGTCGGTGTCACCGGTTTCCCGCCAGTGGCGTTTCAGTTCGCCAATGGCGGCGATTTCGCGGGTGGCGCGTTCTTCGTCGGCGGGCGAAAGGGTGATCTTGCTTGAGTCCTTGAGCGTGATGTGCTGCTCCTGATAGCGCTTGTCCTTGACTTCGAAACGCACGGTTTTTTTCGCAGAGCCTTCTCCGACTTGCAGTTCCTGATTTCCGGCGGGCAGGTCGAGCGGTAGACCGACGACAGCGACCCATTGTCCGGCGTCGGCGCTAACCAGTACCCGCCGATCGCCAAACCAGACCTGCGGGGTATTGGCTTGGGTGGAAACTGCTCCGAGTTTGATCAGTGCAACACCGCCGGGAACCGGCGCAGCTTTGGGCAGAGCCAGCGCGCTATCGGCCAGGGCGAAGAAGCTGAACAACAACGTGACAATGGGTAAACGGGAGGCGCCTTTTGTCTTGTGTAAGAATTTCATCAAAATGGGTTTCCTGTAGCGTAGGCGATGGACGAAGAGGCCATCTCACCGGAGAACGGGGATAGCGCTGAACTACCGCGGCTTTTCCGCACTGCCGGAGGGTTCGGCAGTGTCTTCTGCCGGCTGGGTGTTGGCTGTGGCGCGCGCCTGTTTTTGCAACAGGCGTTCGTTCTTGCTGCCGTCAAAGAATACGTAGCGTCCGAAGAGCTCGCAGCCCTTCATGCCGGGGTTGCACGGCAACTTGTTTACCTTGTTGCACAAGCCTTCCGCCTCATGCGGGCAACTCCATCCACCGCCGGCCATGACTGTTAACTCCGCCGTTCAAAAGGCGGCATTGTCCGCTCTCTGGCGCAACGCTTCAAGCGGCAGCCGAGAATTGGCGGAAGGAAAAGTAGACCGAGGTTGTTGCCATTCAGAATTTTTCCGGGCGTATGACTTCGACCTCGGAAAAAAATGCCACCATGGCGTAGTTCGAGTAATAGCGTGCCTGTAGGTGGGCCAGAAGTGATTCGGCCTGAGGGCGGGCGCTGATGATCTCGATGCGAATATTTTTGGTTTCGTCGTTGGCGGCGTCTCGAACGCCCCTGCTACCTTTGCCGCGCGCGTCGGTGATGGTGTAGCCGCGAATTCCCAGGCGATTCATATCCTTGATCAGAACATTTTCGATGCTCGCTTCGGTGATGATGGTGAGCAGGGTGCGATTTTCAGTCGGTATCGGAGTCATGGCATCGTTCCTGAGATTTGAGTAGCCATCCAGTAGTAGAGCGGGATGCCCACGAGAATGTTGAACGGGAATGTAACTCCCAGCGATCCGGCGAGAGAAATGGCCGGGTTGGCCTCTGGAACGGCAATGCGCATGGCGGCCGGAACCGCGATATACGAGGCCGAGGCCGCCAGTGTGGCGAGCATTGTCATGCCACCGATCGAAAACCCGAGCAAGAGTCCCGTTCCCAACCCGAGGCAGGCCGAGATGAGCGGCATAGTCAAACCGAAGACGATCAAGGACAGTCCGCGGCGTTTGAGTTCGTCTACCTGACGACTGACGATCAGCCCCATTTCCAGCAGGAACAGCGCCAGCACTGCCTTGAACATGTCGAAATACAAGCCTTGGATGGGCTTCAAGCCTTCCTCGCCGGCCGCCCAGCCAATGGCCAGTCCCCCTAGAAGCAAGCTCACGCCTTTGCCGAGGAAGGCCTCGTGCCCTATGGATTTCCAGTCAGTTTCATGGCTGATGCTGCGAGCCAGAATGATGCCGACCAAGATGGCGGGGATTTCCATGATCGCCAGCAAAACTGCCATTTGCGGTTCGACGTCAATATTGCGGGAGGCGAGCCACGCCGCCGCTACCGCGAAAGTCGCAACACTGACCGATCCATAGTGGGCGGCGGTCGCGGCCGCGTTAGGGCGGTCAAAGCGAAATGCAGTGCGCAGGAAGCCATAAGCGATCAGCGTTTGCACGATTCCCAAAACAATGACGGCCAGCAGTTGTGGCAATAATGGCGCCAGTTGTTGGGCAGCCAGGGCTTGCCCCCCTTTAAGGCCTATCGCCAGCAGCAGGAAGATGGACAGAGAGTCGTAAAGGGCGCTTGGCAGCTTCAACTCGGAGCGCAGAAGCCCGGCGATCAGCCCGAAAAGGAAGAACAGGATGACCGGATCAATGTTGTTCATGGTGGCAGTCTTTACGGGTTGCAGCCATCGCAGTGCGCGGGGTCAGCGAAAGCGATGCCTTTGTTTCGTCGATATTCTTCTCGGAAACCGCAAGCCTGGCAACCCCAGATAGCTCCTTTGCTTTCCTGGGTGGGCTGTCCGCATTTCATGCAAGGTAATCCCACGACAGTTTCGACGGCCGAGTAACCTGGCGCCGTGCATTCGGGGCAAAACGAACAGAGCTTTTCCGCCAGATTTTGTGTGGCCTTACCGATGTTGATCATGCGTTCTGGATGCGCGTTGGCTCGAAGGTCACGTT
>CAZZDF010000195.1:0-4018 GCA_964652915.1 uncultured Propionivibrio sp.
GCGCAGTTCCACTGGATTCTTTACGTCTTTGGCGTTTTCCTGCTGGTGACCGGCGTCAAGATGTGGTGGTTCGCCGACGAGAAGCCGGATATGGCCAATAACCCGCTACTCAAGTGGCTGCGCGGTCACATGAAGATCACCGACGAGTTGCATGGCGAGAAGTTCTTCGTTTGGCGCGACGGCGTGCGTTTCGCCACGCCGCTGCTGCTGGCGCTGATTCTGGTGGAGATTTCCGATCTCATTTTTGCCGTCGATTCGATTCCGGCGATCTTTGCCATTACCGGTGATCCGTTCATTGTGTTGACCTCGAACGTCTTCGCCATCCTCGGCTTGCGGGCGATGTATTTCCTGCTGGCTGACATGGCCGACCGTTTTACCCTGCTCAAATATGGCCTGGCTGCCGTGCTGGTATTCATCGGTGTGAAGATGATCCTGATCGACATTTACAAGATTCCGATCGGCTTTTCGCTGTCGGTGGTGGCGACTTTCATCGGCATTTCGATCTGGCTTTCGCTGCGTAAAAACGAGCGTGAGCAAGCCAAGGAATAGCCGAAGCGGGGCGTTGCCGTGGCCAGCCTGACTGCCGTTTCGCTCGCTCCGCGCGTATTGCTGTTCTGGATGCTGAGCGTGATGATTCTGGCCGGTGGCGCCTGGCTGGTTTGCCCGTCAGGACAGTGCGCGGCGATAACTCTGGATGGCGCCGGTCTCGGTTTGGCTCATTCGCTGCGTTACGAGGCGCTTGATGGCTGGGTGCAGGGGATTACCTGGCTTGGTTCGCTGGCCGTGTTGCTGCCGCTGATGGCTTTGGCTTGTGCACGCAAGTCGTATGACGGGCAGCGGCAGGAGGCGGTTTTTCTCATGCTTGCGCTGTTGGGCGCGAGCGTCTTGGGGCATCTGACCAAGCTGCTGGTGGCGCGGCCGCGTCCCGATCTCTATGCGGCGCTGGTGTCTATCCCTATCGATTGGTCGTACCCGAGCGCGCACACCATGCAGGCGGTGGCCTTTGCCGTTGCGCTCATTTTTGTTTTTGCCAAACGACGGGCGTTGTGGGCGGTTTTTCTGGGGGTTGCGGTGTTTGCCGTCGGCTTGTCGCGCATCTATCTGCAGGTGCATTTTCCGAGCGATGTGCTGGCTGGCGCCCTGGCTGCCTTGTGCTGGGTGGCGGGCTTGCACGCGCTGATGTTCGGCAAAGGAGGCGGCAAAGAGCGGATTGAAAAGAGGGAGAGCGGGCAATGAGAAACAAGTTTCTTGGTACCGGGGAAGCAGGCTATCACCCATTGCGCAAGGTGCGCACCATTTTTACCGGTTTGCGTTATTCGGTGATCTACGACTTTAGCGTTGCCTGGAAGCTGGTCGCTTCGCTGGCGGTTTTGGGCGCCGCGCTGGTGTTCCGTGGTTGGGTCGATGCGGTGTTGATCATCGTGGTGACCGCGCTGGTTCTGGTTTCCGAAATCCTCAACAGTGCCATCGAAGCATTGTGTGATTTCGTCGAAACCCGGCACAACGAAAAGATCGGCATCATCAAGGACATCTGCGCTGCCGCAGTCGGCATCGCCATGTTCGCCTGGGTGCTGGTGCTCGGCTTTGAAGTCGAGGAGATGCTGCGGAAGATGATTTGAGAGGGTTGTAGGTCGGCCTTTGTTCAGGCGCCCAAGTCCGGCTAAAGCCCGACCTGCGGGTTAACATGTGTGTTGTTGTTCTGCTTCCCGATTCGCTTTTCAATCTCGATGAGCGCATACGCGATCAGATCGGCGGCGCGCGCGACTTCCCAGTTCATTAGGTCGGTTTTCGAAGAGTGCAAGATGCCTTGCAGGGTTCGGCGCAGGCAAAAGGCGTTGTATGCGATGCTGACGACGGAGCGGGCGGGCGGCGATTTCAAGAACAAAGAGACTGACTCGATTATTGCCGGTCTGCCGGTCTGCCGGTTTCCGTTATCCGTTGTCCGGATCTTCAACCAACCTGAACCTAGGATAAAACCATCCCTCCGGCAATGCAGAACAACATCATGGCGCTTGCTCGATTCACTAGCGTTTGGCGTATGCTGAATGGGGACAGAACTCGCGGTTGAGTGATGATCCAACACACCATGCAGTCCCAGATCAGTACGGCAAAAAACATCCAGGCGCCGGCAAGGCTTCTGCCAATTCCCGAGTTTTCCTTGCCCGACAGCACTGTAAAGAGCGTCAAGTAAAACAACGCATTTTTCGGATTCATTATTCCGGAAGCAAAGCCACGAGCAAAAAATGACGGATTCAATTGGCTCGCCGGTTTGCTATTTACTTCGATTTTCGACGGTGTGGCGTTCATGAATTGCCAGCCGAGCCAGGTCAGGTATCCGCAACCGCACCAGTACATCACCCGGTATGCGTGTTGGTTTGTTTGCAGCCATGTAATTCCGCAAAGTGCGGCAGCGATGAAAATGCCGTTTGCGCAGGCAATACCGAGTGCCGTGCGATAGCCTGCGCGGCGGCCATGGGTCAGCGAATGATTGAGCAATAAGAAGAAGTCAGGGCCGGGGCTAAGCAAAGCCAGAAAATGAGCGCCAACGAGGATCGTGAATTGTTGCCAGGACATGCGTTCGACTTGAAATGCAAAGTCGTTAACGTAAGCCTCGCCGTTCGGACGGGTATAGAACGATATTGCTCAGCGTCGAAGCTGACGCTGATAGTCACCTGGCGTCATTGAGGTTCTCTGGCGAAAGGCCCGTTGAAAATGGCTCTGGTCATTGAATCCAAGTTGTAGGGCGAGGTCAGCCAAATGTTCGCCCTTGCGCAGTAAGTGACGAGCTTTGTTTATCCGGCAGTCGATCTGAAATGCGTGCGGCGACATGCCGGTGTTTTGTTTGAATACCCGAATGAGATGATACCGGCTGACGGCGGCCCTCTCGGCAAGATCGGCAATGCTCCAGTTTTCTTCGCAATGAAGGCGAAGGTGTTCTGTCAGTTCTCCCACCCAGCGCGGTACGGTATCGGGTTCCGGCGCCGGATTGAGTAGCAGGTCGCCAACAAAACCGATCAGGGCTTCTTCCTTGAGTTGCGCCGGTACCTTTTCGAACAACAGATTGTTCAAACGGCAAAATCGCCGATAGGTTTTTTGCGCGCGCAAATGTGTTGGAGCGGCAGGGCGCAAATGGCTCATGTCCGCCAAACTTTCATTACGCAACCGGGCGACCCAATTTGTGTCGAGATAGAGCATTTGATAACTCCACTCATTGTCCGGACTCGGATTGCATGAATGAACACGGTTTGCCGGAATGACGACGACGTCTCCTGCTTCCAGAAGCTGATCTCTTCGTTCATCTACCTGCAAGAACGAAACGCCTTTGTCAATTGCCCCGATGGACAGAGTGGGGTGGGTATGCGGACGATAACAGCCGCGGCTTTGCCAGGCTCGACGGCTTTCTACAAACCATAGCAGGGGATCGTGGCAAAACTGTTGTTTCATAACGAGGGCGTCGTTGCCTTGTTTCGCAGATGTTTCTCCCCCTCAACAATCACAAACGCCAGCAGGCCGGCAGCCAGAGCAACCCCCCATTGCAGCAGGCCGATTCCGGAGGTGTGGAAGATGGCTTGCAGGGGCGGGGCGTAGGTGAAGAGCAGTTGCATGGCGAGCATCAGCGTGACTCCGGCAAGCAGCCAGCGGTTGGACAACCAGCCGATGCTGAAGATGGAGCGGGTGAGCGAGCGGCAGTTGAGCAGGTAGAAGAGCTGGATCAGCACGATGACGTTGACTGCGGCGGTACGAGCGGCTTCCAGCGTGGCGCCCTGTGTCGTTTCCCAATGGAAGATGCCGAAGGCGCCGAGCAGGATCAGCACGCTGGCCAGCAGGATGCGCCCGACCAGACGGCGGGAGAGGATGGGGGCGTCCGGGTGGCGGGGGGCGCGTTGCATGATGCCCGGTTCGCGCGGCTCCATGGCCAGCACTAGCCCGAGTGCGCCGGCGGTGGTCATGTTGATCCAGAGGATTTGCGCCGGCAGGATCGGCAGCGGGATGTTGGCCAGCACGCTGAGCATGATCA
>CAZZDF010000196.1:0-4016 GCA_964652915.1 uncultured Propionivibrio sp.
CGGCTCGTTTCTGCTGCTCGGCACATTTCCGCTGATCGCGCGCAAAATCCTTGAAACCATCCAGCGCAACCTGGTCTTTGCCGGCTGGAAAAAACCACGCCGCTTTGACCGCAATCTTATCGTTATCGGCGCCGGCAGCGCCGGTCTGGTGACGGCCTACATCGCCGCCGCGCTCAAGGCCAAAGTCACGCTGGTGGAAATGCAGCGCATGGGCGGCGACTGCCTGAACACCGGCTGCGTCCCATCCAAGGCTCTCATCCGTTCGGCCCGCTTGCTCGGGCAAATCGCCCGCGCCAGGGAATTCGGCATCGCCTCGGCGCACGCCGAATTCGACTTTGCGGCGGTGATGGAGCGCGTTCACTCGGTCATCCGCGCCGTTGAGCCGCACGATTCGGTCGAACGCTACACCAAGCTCGGCGTCGAGGTCATCGCCGGCAACGCCAGAATCGTTTCACCGTGGGAAGTCGAAATCAACCGCGATGACGGCTCCATCCAGCATCTGAGCGCCCGCAGCATGGTCATCGCCACCGGCGCGCACCCCTTTGTGCCGCCGATACCGGGAATCGAAGAGGTCGGCTACCTGACCTCCGACACGGTGTGGGCGCTGCGCGAGCTGCCAAGGCGCTTGGTCGTCCTTGGCGGCGGCCCGATTGGCTCGGAGCTGACACAGGCCTTTGCCCGTTTCGGAGCACAGGTCACACAGGTAGAAATGGCATCGCGCATCCTGATGCGCGAAGACCCCGAAGTTTCGGAAATCGTCACTCGCCGCTTTACCGCCGAAGGAATTTCCGTGCTCGTCGATCACCAGGCCAAACAATTTGCGATTGAAAACGGCGAAAAAATCCTGATCGCCGAACACCAAAACCGCGAAGTACGAATTCCCTTCGACGCCGTGCTGGTGGCCGTCGGCCGGGCCGCCAACCTGGCTGGCTACGGCTTGGAGGAAATGGGCATCACCACGGGCAAGACCATCGTCACCAATGAGTTCTTGCAAACCCGCTACCCGAACATCTACGCCGCCGGCGACGTGGCCGGCCCTTTCCAGTTCACCCATAGCGCCGCGCATCAAGCGTGGTACGCGGCCGTCAATGCGCTGTTCGATCCGCTCAAAAAATTCAAGGCCGACTATTCGATCATCCCGTGGGCCACTTTTGTCGAGCCGGAAGTCGCGCGCGTCGGCCTGAACGAGCAGGAGGCGAGGGAAAAGGGCATCGCCTATGAAAGCAGCGTCTTCGCCCTCGACGAGCTCGACCGGGCAATTGCCGATGGCGAGGCGCAGGGCTTCATCAAAGTGCTGACCGTTCCCGGCAAGGATCGCATCCTCGGCGTCACCCTCGTTGGCGAGCATGCGGGCGATCTGATCGCCGAATACGTGCTGGCGATGAAACACGGTATCGGCCTGAACAAGATCCTCGGCACCATCCACATCTACCCAACGCTGGCCGAAGCCAACAAATACGTTGCTGGCGTCTGGAAGAGAGCGCATGCCCCCCAGCGTTTGCTGGCCTGGATTGAATGCTTTCATACGTGGCGCCGCCGGCAATAAAACGGCTCGGATTTCCCTCAAAACCCTCGCCAGCCCACGTTGACGCTCGAATAACGAGCGACCATACTGGAATCTCTTGATGAGCGAAGTATCCGAAGTTCCGACTACATATTTCCTCCGCACAGGTTACCCCATGAAATCGATCAGCAAACGCCTCAACATCGTATTTGTCAGCGTCGTTACCACCGTTCTCGTTGGATCGGGAGCGCTCAACTACTTCACGGCCAAAAACGAGCTCGATACGCGCCGTCAGGAGCAAGCCGCGGCGCTGAGTACACGGCTCAAACTAGGGGTTCCGGCGCTGGTGTGGAATTTCGACGAAAAGCAGCTGAGCATGACGCTTGAAGCCGAAATGATGGAACAAGACGTCATCGGTATTTTCATCAAGAACAAGGACGAATTTACCGCTGGCCGCCTGCGTGACGCCGACGGCAAGATCCGGCCAGCCACCAAGGACGATAAGCTGACCGGCACGGTTCAAAGTTTCCCGCTGGTGCTGGTCGAAGGCGACAGTTCGAAAACCGTCGGCGAACTTGAGTTCGCCATCTCCACCGCACGGGGCGATGCGGCTCTGCGCAATCTGATTATCAAGATTGCTGCGCAAGTCGTTGTACTGAACGTGCTGCTCGTGCTCACCCTCTCGATTAGCCTGCGCGAAATGGTATTCAAACCGCTGGGCCGCATTCGCAATGCCCTTCAGGAAATCGCCAGCGGTGAAGCCGATCTCACCAAACGCCTCGATGTCGGTGAAAGAAATGAAATCGGCGATGTTGCCCACTGGTTCAATACCTTCGTCGAACAGCTGCAGCGGATTGTCAGCCACGTTGTCGAAAGCGCCCGTGGCTTGGCGGAAGCGGAAAAGGTCGTGTCCGTCGGCATCGAGCAATCCGCTCAGAGAGCCAACGAGCAGAGCGAAATCATCACCTCGATGGCCGCGGCCATGGAACAGATGACGGTCGGCATTTCGCATGTTTCCGAACAAAGCGCCGAAGTTCGCCAAGCCTCTGACCAGAGCGGTGTTCTGGCGCGAAGCGGCAGCGCGGCGGTATCCGAGTTGATCAGCGAAATTCGCCGTATTTCGGAATCCGTCAAACGTTCTTCGGAAACGATCGAAGAACTGGGCAAAGAATCCGAGAAAATCAGCAAGGTCGCCAACGTCATCAAGGAAATTGCCGATCAGACCAACTTGCTGGCACTCAATGCGGCCATTGAAGCGGCGCGCGCCGGCGAACAGGGGCGGGGATTCGCCGTGGTGGCCGACGAAGTACGTAAATTGGCCGAGCGGACAACCAACTCGACGGTCGAAATCAGTACCATCATCAACGTTGTACAAAGCGGCATTCAGGAAGCCGTCGCCGGTATGCACAGCGGCGTTTCTGCAGTGGCCAACGGGAGCGCCCGTGCGGATGAAGCCGGCAATGCCATTGAAGAACTGTCGTCGTCTTCCGGGAAAGTCGTCGTTTCGGTCAATGACATCTCGCTGGCCATTTCCGAACAAAGCAGCGCCAGCACCGAAATTGCTCAGCGCGTCGAGGCCATCGCACAACTGGCTGAAGAATCCAACGCCGCAATGATCAGAACAGCCGAGTCGTCACGCACGGTCAAGGCGCTGGTTGAAAACATGCAAAGTCTGGTCGCCGGCTTCAGGGTCTGATTCACCCGCCCCAAAGACAACCTTGTGAATATGTCTTTGGGGTTGCCGCGATTCGTTTTCGTCACCGTCCCTTGGTGACACCCTTCCAGTCGTGGACTCCGTAGCGGGAAAGAATCTTTGCGATCCGGCCGTTTTTTTCCAGCATGGAAATTCCCTCATCCAGCTCTGCTGCCAGTTGTTCCGCATCGCTACGCGCCGGGCTGAACAAGTTGAACACCGACTGCTGCTTCTGGCATCCGGCAACACGCACCTTGCTCTCGGCTTTTTGTTGCATGATCAGGTAGTCCATGACTGCGCTGTTCTCGAACACCCCGTCAAGTCGTCCGGAAGCCAGATGAATCAGGTTGGTCTGACTGGCCGTTTCGCCACGCGCAGGAATATTTTTGCTCTTGTTTTCCGGCCTTTGCAACCACTCGCCGAACTGCTCGTAATACTGGAAATCAACCACCGTACCGACCTTTTTCAGGCTATTGAGGTCATCTGCACGATTGTTGTATTTCAAGGGATTGTTGGCGCGAACATAGACGCAGTCGGTAGCATAACCAACCGGCTCGTTGCCCTTGATCAGTCCATGCGTTTCGGCTTCTTCCGGGGGCGATCCCAAAGCAATGTCCGCCTGCCCGTCCTTGACCATTTTCAGCGCACGCGTCCAGGGAACCACCCTATAACGGATCTGATAGCCTTTGGGCTCGAACACCTCGCGGGTAATGTCGAGAATCAATCCCTCCGGTTTTGCCCCTTCGGCGCAATTGTAGGGACAATAGGTATCGGCCACGACCGTCAGCACCTTGGGCTGCTCGGCATACACCGAGAACG
>CAZZDF010000197.1:0-4003 GCA_964652915.1 uncultured Propionivibrio sp.
CCCTGTGTACAGCATGTATAGTCCGATTGTAGAGGCAATCGCTATATCGAAATAGATAACGACCGCCGCATGCTTGGTAAAGGACATGCTATAGCCAATCAGCAGTCCTGCGAAAAGCATCACGCTGGAAATGGTCGTTACGCGCATACCGACCAGATAAGACATAGTCATCGGCGACGATTGCGGATAGCGCTGGACGATGCGCCGGGCAATTCCGTACAACCAATAGGCACGAATGATATAAAAGATCGTGCTAACCGTCGCCAGCCCCAGATTGACATTCTGCGGTGGGTTGAGGTAGTTGTTGTACGCGGAAAATATGATCCATACCCCCCCCGGAATAGTCGCGATCGAATATAGGAATCCAGCGAAGTTTTCCAGTTTTCCGGTTCCGTATGGGTGGCTAAAGGCGTTGCGGCGCAGAATAATGCCGATGCTGATCATATTGAATATATGCAGCAACAGGCTGGCCGCACTATCGATTAATACAGCACCCAGTGCCAGCGATCCACTGAAAAACTGCATTACTACGGTCAAAACGATTTCCAGTACCAAACTCCACAAGGTCAAAAATATGAGCCGTTTTAGCTCAAAATATTCACAGTCCTCAGTATTAGCCGGATTTTCTTGAGTGATTTTACTTGTCATATGTGGTTTCTCGAATTGAGAATCGGATGATGGCGTATTGTTAGAAAATTATTTAACCCATTAATTCGCTGACTTTACTGATATTTCCAATGTGCGCTCGCCGCCCAAGCAGATCAATCAATGTTTGCGCTGCAAATTCAAGCCCAAGAAGTGGGTCGCCCGAGCTGATATTGATATTCCGACGCGCGGTAGCAAGTGTTTCAATCGCTTGGTCGAGCACGACGGGGATCGGCTCGATAAGCGAAAACGGCGCTACCGAGCCAAGCTGGTATCCGGTAATTCGGGTAATTTCTTCGGGTGAGGCGAAGCTCAAGCGCGAATATCCGGGAATACAACTGCGTACTTGCTGAACGTCGAGATCGGCATTGCCGGGTAGCGCCGCCAGAACAAATTGTTCGGATTTGTCGCGTAACAGGATGCATTTGACCATTTCGTTTTCCGGCACCTTGCGCTCCGCAGCGGCCAGCGTGACGGTCAGCGCAATACGCTTGTGCGGCAACATGCGAAACGGAACTTTGGCGCCATCAAGAATCTGCATCACTGGCGATGAGTAGGCCGTTTTATGGGTGGCGGTAATCACATAGCGGTTTTCGTAAAATGCTCCATCGCGGACGAAGAACTTAGCCTGCCCCGACGCCGAAAGCGCCTTGATGTGATCGATCGGGAAGAAGTCGGCAAAGGGGTTTTCGAAGGGGCCGTCGACGTTCAATTGGAAGCCCAGTTTTTCAAGCTTATCCATTGAAAGCTCGAGATTGGCCAGCGAGCCATGGACAAGGGTCAGCCGTCCGTTTGGCTTAAGATAGTAACGCGCTAAAGCTTGGATCGGATCGTGCAAAAAACGGCCATCTGGCCCTGAGCGATAGGGTAGCGGCAGCGAATCTCCTGGCGAAGGAATAGAAGGTGGATTGGCGATGATGTGATCGAAGCGGCGCCGGCCCAACGGGAAGTAGAGGTCGCCTGTCAGATATTCGAAGTCCTGCGCATTCGCGTTATTGCGCGCAACGTTAAGCTGCATAACTTGGTCAGCATCATCAACGATGTCGGCAAACGAGACCGTTTTGGCCCCGAGCATATGCGCAGCAATACCGATGATGCCGGTACCCGCCCCGAGATCGAGAACCGTTTCATGCGGGTTAATCTGCATGTTTTCAATCAGAATCTTTGTTGAGAAAGACGGCGGCATCAGCCCATTGCTCATCAGATTGATTGTCAGGGTCCGACCACTTGGCCGATTGGTAAATGAGTAGGGGGTACAGGTCAGATCAACGCTATTCATGTGTTTTTCACTTCGGTTGCGGAACAATGGCCGTCGAATTCATTAAGGATTTGTGGCCGCTAGGCTGGCATTGCCAACTGCCGTGTCTTCAGCAAGTTGTTGCCCAAGCGGATTTTCAGATGATTCATAAGTCGGGTGAGCGGGTAGCAAAAACCGATGAAAATAACGCAGGCGTAGAGATAAATGGGGAGCAACAACCCCGGTTTTCCAGTGGCGTTGACCACCGTGTTACACCTTGAGACCAGTTCGGAGACGCCGATGACCGAGGCAGTACTTGATGCCATGACAACGATCAGCGCATAGCTGGTCCATGACGGAATAAAGAGCAAAGCAGCACCATCGTCGCCGCGCCGAAGCGCACGTAGCGCCGGAGTCAGGTTGTCCGAGCAAAAGCCGATGACTGCAAGCGATAGTGCGAGCGAGGCTTTTATCCACGGCGGAACGGTGACGATCAATTCTGTGAACGGCAGTATAAACTCGTTGGGTAGCATGAAAGCCAGATAGAACTGAAAGACAAAGGTTGGGGTGTTGCGTGTAATTTCGGTCAACAGCGAGGAGAAGCGCAGCAACGACGAGGATTTTGCCAGTCGCATCAGTGCCAGCCCCCAGCCCAATGAGGTGCCGATAAGCATTGCTACGACCGAGATCAAGATGTTCATCATGAACCCGCCGAGCAGGAATGGCGTCCAGGTTGCCAGATCCTTTAACGTTTCGATGATCATGCTGTTACTCGCCAGGTAAGTTGCCTGGCGATCAGGAATCGCTCAAGCGCGTTAAGCGCGCGCATGACGACGAAAATCAGTAAAAGGAAGGTAATCAGCACGATGTTCATCATTGTCGCAACATTTCCTTGCTCCGACATGATTGCGGTGGTTGCTGACAGCAACTCAGGAATCGCTACCGCTGAGCTCATCATTGTTGCTTTGGCAACATTGACCAGCGCAGATACAACCGGCGCGCCGATATGTGGTATCAGCTCCGGAAGCGTGCTGAAGTGAACAAGGTAACTTGGCTGCTCTTTTCGGCGTAGCTCAGCGGCTTCAAGAACAAAAACCATAATTGATGATCCGGTGTAGAAGCTCAGACAAGCGATTACGGCAATCAAGGGACTCAGGCTCAGACCATAGGCAGTGAGTACCGAGCCGATCCCGAAAACCACCAGATATATTTGCAGTAGCGGAGGAGTCATCCGTCCGCAGACTGCGGAAAACAAAACCAGCGAACGTAAAGCACGCAGGCGCTTCTCGGCAACTATAGCGAGAACGATGCCAACAAACAGGCTGCCTGAAATGCAGAGCACGGTGAGCAGCAGGGTCATCAGCAGCCCGGAAAAAAAAACGTTACGGTCATATGCATCGTAAAGAATGGTTATTTCAAAACTCGTGAATTCCTTAATCAGGTTGGAAAAACGACGCATTCCTGACATTTCAGTCGCAGACAGGAATACCGGATTACGACAAGCCGACGTAATACTGGTATCAGAAAGCCTCTGGCAAAGGTAGTCACCCTGCGCGTTTCTTTGTGTCCATTTGGTATGCATGTCCTGAAGGAACTTCGACGGCGGAAGTTGCCATGCCATTTCCCGTTCAATTAAAAACCCCGTACGGTGCCAGTCAATGACCGTGTCGATGATGAATGCTTCAAAATCGCTCCCTTTTTCGTCCTGGCCAATAGCGATCGACCACGGTGTTACCAACGCAATGGGTAGTGGTGTTTTGTAGCCTGCCCATTCCGGTTTTAGCAGGTCTGCGGCCAACGCGGTTTTGTCGTAGAGGAATCCGATGCAACGCTTGTCCCGCACGGCCAGTTTGGCGTCCCGTGCATTGTTGAAAGTTATTGGTTCGAGCAGGTAACGGCGAGTCATTTCTCGGTTGAAAAACGATCCCTGCGTAACGCAAACTTTTTGCCCCCGAACATCGGGCCAGTCACGAACAGTGCTGTCCGGTGGAACAAACAACGTCACTCCAGAAGCGTAATAGTTAGGCTCAATCTGCGTCGCGATTTTGCGTCGCTCAGCGGTATCGCCTTGCGTTGCGATAACCATGTCGATCGTGCCTTCAACAAGCTTCTGCAACCGGT
>CAZZDF010000198.1:0-3998 GCA_964652915.1 uncultured Propionivibrio sp.
CAAAGGCATGGCGTGCGCGCAGGCGCGGGTCGGTCACAATGTCGCCGATCGTTTCACCGAGCACCATTACTACGCCCAAGAGCGGCAGAACCAGCATCAACCCGGCCACGCCAGCCACGGCACCGCCAACAAAAATCATCACCACGGTCAGCAAAGGATGCAGGTTAAGGCTGCGCCCGATGGTCATCGGCATGAAGACGAAGTCGTCAAGCAGCCTTACCAGTACGAACAAGCCGATCGCCGCATAAGCCATCGCCGGATTGCCGGGGAAATCCGTGGCCGCGACCAGCACAACGACTACACAGCCCAAGATAGAGCCGACATAAGGCACCCAAGCCAGAATGGCGGTAATTAAGCCGAGCACCAAGGGTGCCGAGACGCCGATCAGCGAGAGCCCAACGGCCAGACAGAGCGCATCGAGCACGGTCAGCTTGATCAGCCCCTGAAAATAGAGCCGCGCCGTGTTATCGACCTGATCGAGCAAATACAGTGTGCGCTCGAAGAAGGCATTGGGCACCGCCCGGCTCAAAAACTTCTTGAAACGCCAGCCGTCGCGCAAAAAGAAAAAGGCGAGAAACGGCGCCAGCAACAGCGATGGAAACCAAGCCGCCGCGGTCAGCGCCGCTTCGGTTAGATAGGTGCCGGTTAGCTTGTCGCCCAATTCACTGATTTGTTGCGTTAACTGCTCGCTCAAATGCGCCTTGGCGGCAAAGGCATAGTTGCGCTCGGCCCAGGCCAGCGTTTCAACAACAAAACTGAGCCCCCCGGCCACGTAACGCGAGACCGAATCCTGCCAGGAAGCCAGCTGCGCGCTGATCCGCGGAAAAAGCATCAATAAGGCACCTAGCGCCACGGCAAACGCACTACCGCAAACCACCGCTGCCGAATTGTCGCGCGACAGTCCGCAAAGAACCAGACGCTGCTGCAACGGAAAAAACAGGTAGTAGCCGATCAAGGCAAGCAGGAATGGAACAACCAGCCAGAGAATCTTCTGAAACAGAAAGAGCAGCAGGCAGGTCGCGACAAGAATGGAAAGCCAGACAAACGGTCCGGGACGATACGCTTCGCGTCTCATAGCACGTCTTGGCTGGAGGTCATCGTGCCGCGCAAGCGCATGCCGAGGTGGCGCGCCAACTGCAGGGCGATTTTGGAAGCGATATGCGCATGCGAATCCATCAGCCCGAGAAAATCACCGCGGAAAAACACGGCCAACGTGCAATCCTCGGCGGCTCTCGCTTGTGCCGAACGTGGCGCATTGTCAAGCAAAGCCAGTTCCCCGAAAAAACTCCCCGGCTCCAGCGTGGCAATCGCTTTCGCCGGTGGCTGCTGCGTACAGATCAGCACTTTGCCTTGAAGGACAAAGTAAATCGCCTGCCCCTCCTCGCCTTCGTCAAATACCACTTCGTCCTTCAGATAGCTGCGTTCGTGCACGTAACCGTCGACGATTTTCATCTCGCGCGGCGTCAAATCGACAAATAACGACAGTTTCCTGAGCTCTTCGAGACGCTCAGCGGCGGTTCCGTTAGCAAATAGGCTTAGCATGGGTTGGGATGATTTCCATGTGGGAATTAAATAGCCTGCTGATTCTAAAGCAAAGCGCATGCTGCGGCCATCCCAAGCGCATTGGAAGGCATTCAACCCGACTCCGAAACCCTGTCAGCCTTTACAGCTTGAACAGCGCATCGCACTTGGCCGCGCAGATGAAGTCGTTTTCGGAAAGCCCATTGATGGCGTGTGTGCTGTAAGTCACCGTGCAATGTCCCCAGCCGACTTCCAGTTGGGGGTGATGATCTTCGCTATGCGAAATCCAGGCCAGTGCATTGACGAAGGCCATGGTCCGGTAATAGTTCTTGAAGGTGTATTTTTTCCAGATCCTGCCGTCGTCAAGCGTCCAGCCTTCGAGTTGTTTGAGCATTTCCTGGGCTTCGGCTTCACTGAATGCCGGTACGCCGCCTTCGCAAGGCTTGCAGTTTTTGTGGGTCAGGTCACAAACGAGATTTGACATGGCGTTCTCCTGTCTGCCTGGGCACATGCCGGCAAAACGTTTTTCCATGTGCAGTAGACCCCGTCTGGCAATGCCAAGTTGCAACAAACTGGTGACGCTGCAAGCCGCATGAATCGGTCATCTTGATGGCACAATGCCGTGAAAGCCACTGTTCATGCGGCTTGCACGGCATTGTTGTTTCACGCCCCTTGTACGCCCTGTGTCTGGCACCTTGACGCCAGCGCATTTCAGCCTTCGGCGCGGGCGGCGCGGCGACGTTCGTGCTCGGAGAGATGGCGCTTACGAATGCGCAGGCTCTTCGGCGTGATTTCGACCAATTCATCGTCGTCGATGAATTCGACGGCGCTTTCCAGCGTCAGTTCGACCGGCGGAATGAGGCGCACGGCTTCGTCGGTACCGGAAGCGCGAACGTTGGTCAGTTGCTTGCCCTTGATCGGGTTGACCACCAGATCGTTTTCGCGCGAGTGGATGCCGATAACCATGCCTTCATACAGACGGTCACCCGGCACAACGAACATCCGGCCGCGATCCTGCAACTTCCACAGCGCGTAAGCCACGGCCTCGCCCTGCTCCGCCGAAATCAGCACGCCGTTGCGGCGGCCCGGTATGTCGCCCTTGACCGGCGCATAGTCGTCGAAGACGTGGCTCATCAGGCCGGTGCCGCGCGTGAGGTTCATGCACTCGCCCTGAAAGCCGATCAGGCCGCGTGCCGGAATGCGGTATTCGAGACGAACACGACCGCGTCCGTCGGAAACCATGTCCTGCAGATCGCCCTTGCGGTAGCCCAGCGCCTCCATGATGCCGCCCTGGTGCGATTCCTCGACGTCCAGCGTGAGCATTTCGTACGGTTCGCACTCGACGCCGTCGATCGTCTTATAGATCACGCGCGGACGGCCTACGGCCAGCTCAAAGCCTTCACGGCGCATGGTTTCGAGCAGGATGGTGAGGTGCAATTCGCCACGCCCGGAAACCAGGAAGGAGTCGGTTTCGTTGGTGTCTTCCACGCGCAGCGCCATGTTGGTCAGCAGTTCCTTGGTCAGGCGCTCGCGAATCTGGCGGCTGGTGACAAACTTGCCTTCGGTGCCGGCGTACGGCGAGTTGTTGACCATGAAGGTCATGTTCAGCGTCGGCTCGTCGACCTTGAGCATCGGCAAGGCTTCGAGGTGGTCGTTGGCGACGATCGTGCAGCCGATCGAAAGTTCGTCGATGCCGGTAATCAGGACGATGTCGCCGGCAACCGCTTCCTCAAGAGAAACCCGCTCGATACCACGGAAGCCGAAAACCTGATTGATCTTGGCGGTCTTGGGAGCGCCGAATTCGTATTTTCCATCGGCGTCGGCGTTGCCGTACATCACGGTCACTTGTTGCGCGGCTTTCAGGCGACCACGCTGGATGCGGCCGATACCAATACGGCCGACATAGCTGGAGTAATCAAGCGCAGAAATCTGCAGTTGCAACGGCCCGTCAATTTCGTCGGCCGAAGGCGGCGGCACGTGATCGAGAATGGCCTCGAACATCGGGCGCATGTCTGGCGAAGGCTTGGCCAGGTCGAGCGTGGCATAGCCGTTGATCGCCGAGGCGTAGATCACCGGGAAATCGAGCTGCTCATCGGTGGCGCCCAATTTGTCGAAAAGATCGAAGGTGTGATCGACCACCCAGTCCGGACGCGCCCCGTCGCGGTCGACCTTGTTGACCACAACAATCGGCTTCAAGCCCAGCGCCAGCGCCTTTTTGGTCACAAAACGCGTCTGCGGCATCGGGCCTTCGACGGCATCGACCAGCAGCAACACGCCATCGACCATCGACAGCACGCGCTCGACCTCGCCACCGAAGTCGGCGTGGCCCGGGGTATCGACGATGTTGATATGCACGCCCTCGTAATCGACGGCCAGATTCTTGGCCAGGATCGTGATTCCGCGTTCTTTTTCCAGGTCGTTCGAGTCCATGACCCGTTCGGCAACGTGTTGGTGGGCAGAGAAAGTGCCAGCCTGAT
>CAZZDF010000199.1:0-3989 GCA_964652915.1 uncultured Propionivibrio sp.
ACCAGCGTCAGTTTCCAGTTCATCCACAGCAGGTAACCAAAGAGGAAAACGACGGACATGCCTTCGCGAATGACGACCTTGATCGCATCGGTTGCCGCGCCGGTAATCATTGTCACGTTATAGGTGATGCGCGAGACGAGGTGACCGGAGTTGTTGTTGTCGAAGTACGTGTTAGGGAGTTTTAGCAGACTATTGAAAAGCTTCTGGCGCAGGTCGTCGATTAGCCCCAGCGATACCCGTGCAAGATAATAGTTGCCAATAAAAGAGCCGAGCCCCTGCCAGGTAATGACCAGAACGAGCAGCAGCGGCACGCCGTAGATCAGTTCCATGCTGCCAATCAGCGGGAAATGATGTGTTGTGGCCGAAGGCGGTGCCGTTAGTCCATCGACGAAGTATTTGAGGATGCCAGCCATCATCGGTTGCGATGACGAGAAAATGATGTAGCCCAGAATGCTCGTGGCAAAGAAGCCGATAAAAGGCTTCAGGTAGCTGAGGAGCCGCAGGTAGATTTTCAACGAAGATGCGGTGGGCTGAATGTGCTCAGACATTTCTGACTCGGCGAGTGTTTTTGAGCGCGAAGTGTAGCATGCCGCCACTTTTCGCCCGGGACGAGGCGGTAGAAGGTAAACTAGCCGACTTTTCAGACAGAATCAGAGGTTGGCCTTGGAGACGATCAGTCAGGCAGAGTATCTTGCGCTCAAGGAAGGAGCCAAGGTTCTGGAAGCGGATCCGTGGGGTGAAAAAGTGTTGCGCCTCGCCGATGGGACGATTCTCAAACTATTCCGGCGTAAACGCTGGCTGTCTTCGGCAACGGTTTATCCGTACGCCAAGCGCTTTGTGGTGAATGCAAAAGCCTTGGCGAAGCTCGGGATTCCTGTGCCGGATATTTTGCGGATTGTCCGGATTCCGAGCATCAGTCGCGATGCGGTTCATTATGCGCCGCTTGCTGGGACGACCTTGCGTGAGTTGGTGAGAGCCGGCCTTGATCCGGCGCAGGAAGCGGCGTTGAAGGAAGCATTCACCCGTTTTGTTATTGGGCTGCACGATAACGGGGTGTATTTTCGCTCACTGCATATAGGGAATGTGGTGTGTACGCCGGAAGGCAGGCTTGGGTTGATTGATTTTTCCGATTTGCGCATTCATCCATGGTCTTTGGGACGTTATCTTCGAGAGCGCAACATGCGTCGAATGGCCTCAATCAAGGAAGAGGCCGATTGGTTGGATCTAGAATCCATCGTCGCCGGGAAGCTTCGTGCTGCGGAGGCAGCTTAATGGGTTTTCCGAGCAAGGAGCATTGGCAGTTTGGCCTGGCGGTTTTGTATAGTCTGGTCCGTGGACGCTGGTCTTTGCCTGGTGGGCATTTACCACCTTCGGGTCACTTGGTCGGTGATGCCTTTGTTGGCGTTGGTGTTGCGGCTGCAGAAGATCCGGTAGTTGATGGCTTTACCGTTGAGTTATTGCGCAATGCCGGTATTTCGCATGTGCGTCTCGATTTTGCTCAGGGTGATGAAGCCCGGGCGGCGAGTCGTTTAGTTGAGCGCCTGTGTGCCGAACAGTTTCATGTCACCTTGCATCTTATTCAGCCGTGCAACGAGGCATGGAAGATGCCGTCGCGGGAAGCCGGTGAGGCGTGGCGGAATTTCATTGTCGAAACACTGGATCGCTTTGGCTCCCGGGTGGAAATGATCGAGCTGGGAACGACTGTTAATCGCAAGCGTTGGGCGGGGCATTCGACCGCAGGTTTTTTGGCGATGTGGGAGATTGCCTGGAAGGAGGTGAGGGCGCGCGGCCTGGAACTCGCCGGTCCGAACGTGACTGATTTCGAGCCGCCCTGGAATGTCGGCTTGCTGGATCTGTTGCGTCGGCGCGGGCAGCTTCCGGATTACCATTCGGACAACCTGTTTTCCGAGCGGTGTACCGAACCGGAGCGCTTCGACCAAAAGATACTCGGGCGGGCATGTGCTGCATGGCATAAATATAATCTGATCAAGAAGGCACGTTTGCTTGCACGAATTGGCTCCGATTCCGGCGTGCCGAGACTCATGTCTCTCGCCGCTTTCTGGACCTTGCCGCGGATAGAACGAATGCTTCCCGATAGTGAGCAAAAGCAGGCTGACTATCTGGCCCGCTATCTGGTTTTGTGCGCGGCTTCTGGCGCGCTTGAGCGTGCGTGGTGGGGGCCGTTGATCTGTCATCGAGAAGGCTTGGTCGACAATGGTCGGCGACCCTATCCTGAAATGGAGCGTATTACCCATTATGCGAGCGTGGAAGGAGAATTGGCTGACTTGCGCGTTCGACCGTCGTTTCATGCGCTCAGAACCTTTGCTTCGCTGATTCCGGGATGTCGTTACGAAGGGCGTCAGAACGGGTCTGTCGGGCTCGAAGTGCACGCTTTCCGTTCGAATCGTTATCTCGTTCATGTGGTGTGGGCGGTTAACGGGCGGGCTGCTGCGCTGGCGGATATCTATCGTTCGGAAGACATCGCAAGCGCGCGCGTTTTTGATCGGGATGGCGCCTTGCTTGAAGGGCGAGTTTCGGTTATCGGCGAAGCGCCTTGTTACTTCATCTGGCCGGCATCGCAGATCGTCACTGTGTTACCTGGTGCCGCGTTGTTGCCCGATGTCGGTGTCAATTGGCATGGGACGGAGCAACAGCGCCGGCATTTCTATTTTCGTAAAGACGGCTGGCAAGGAATGCTGCTTGCGCGGAACGCAGTAGAGGCGGATTTGTTATGGCAAGCGCTTGGTCCAGGGCGCATTGAGCAACCACAAAAGGAAGCCACTCTTCGTCGTGCACGAAATGTGATCTGGACGGTGTCAGATCCGCGGGATTCGACCGCCAGATTGGTGGTGAAGCAGCCGTTGAAGATGCATTGGCACAAGCGGCTGCTCGACCGCTTCAAACCGTCAAAAGCGCTGCGCAGTTGGAATGGGACATGCGAACTCCTGCGTCACGGCGTTGATGCCGCCGCGCCGGTGGCCTATTTTGAGCGGATTGGCGAGGCGAAATTGCTGCAGAACTATTATGTATGCGAGCATGTCGCGGCTCGGTTTACTGCACGCGAATTGATCGCTGTTTTCGCCTCCGGGCATTCGCAGTTCGAGGGTGTCAACGAGTTGGATGCCTATCGGCAACTGAGCAATTACCTGTTGCGCATGCATGGCTGCGGTATTTTGTTTCGCGACCTGTCAGGCGGTAACATTTTGGTCGATACGCGTCCCGACGGGCAGTTGTCGTTTTCGCTGATAGACACAGGGCGGATACGTGTATTCCCCAAGCCCCTCTCTTTGCGTCAGCGTTTTTCTGATCTGGTGCGCATTTGCAACAAACTGCACAGCGAGGGACGTGAACGCTTTCTCGAGGTCTATCTGTCTGCGTTGCGCCGGCGTTTGCGCTTTTGGTACGCACTGCCTTTCATGATCTATGACTTCAAGGTTGCGGCGAAAAGGCGGGTTGGGCGGAAGGCGATAGGGAAACTATTTGGTTGATCAGTTTGAGTCTTCGTTTGAAATGTCTGGGTGGCCGAGATTCAAAGGAATGTAGTTTTTGTATCGTAGGGGGTTGGCACCTTGGTAAATGCACCAAAGATATCGCCAGAGTTTTTTTAAAGGGACTGTTTTTTTTCCAGCTTTGTTTTCATTTTTGCGAACGTTTTTTGCTACTTTTCGCTCTCTCTCGATGGTGCTTTCAAACAGGTTTTTTGATGGAGTAAGGCGGCACAGATTCACATCTTGAATGCAGGGGGCTGGAATGACTTGCTGTGCTCCGAATTCTTGCCAAATTGGTGACATCGGATCAAACAGAATTACATCTACAGGCTCAGTACAGTGCTCAGTAGCTTTAAGTAGTTTGCTCGCACATCGTCGTGAAACTATGTATGCCCCGGCACCATAGGCCTTTGTAATCAGCCGGTGCAATTTGCGCCCGAGAAGACTAGGGAAGTGCTGAACAAGTAACCGAAAAACACGGTTGCGAAGGAAAATCGAAAC
>CAZZDF010000200.1:0-3954 GCA_964652915.1 uncultured Propionivibrio sp.
TCAACTCCGGGTAGGCGGCCATCGTGGCAATCCGCAGGGCGCGCTGGTAGAGGGGTAGGGCACGGGCGTGTTCGCCCTTGCGGTGGTAGTGAGAGGCTAGGTTGGCGAGCCCCAAGGCGACATCTGGATGGTCGGCGCCAAGGGTCTTGTCGAGGATTGCTAGGGACTGCTCGAACAGCCGGAGGGCTTCGTCGGGACGTTTGTTCTCGTCGTACAGGCCGGCCAGGTTGCCCATGGCAATAGCGCTTTCGAAGTGCTCGTCGCCAGCGGTGCGGCGCTTGATGGCGGTCGCCCGTTCCTGCAGGGGCAGGGCGCGCGCGTACTGTTTCTGCTTGCGATAGTGCATGGACAGGTTGTTGAGGGCTTGAGCTGTTTCGGCGTGGTCGGCGCCGAAACGCTTTTCCCGGATAGCCAGGGCGCGTATCAACAATGGCTCGACCCTTTCCGGACTGCCTAGGGCGTAATACATGCCGGCCAGATTGTTGAGGCTGGATGCAGTAGCCTCGTGCTCCGGGCCGAGCGTTTTCTCGGCGATTGCCAGGGCGCGCTGGTAAAGCGGCAGGGCCTTGTCGTAGCGACCGACGACCTTGTACAGCTCACCCAGGTTGTTGCAGGACATGGCCACAGTCGGGTGCTCGTGCCCCAAGGCCTTCTCGTTTATCGACAAAGCCCGTTCCATCAGCGCTACGGACTTGTCGAAAAGACCCATGTGGCGGTAAAGTCCGGCGAGGTTATTGACCGACTCGGCGGTTTCGGGATGGTCGGGCCCCCGGTGTTTTTCGCGAATCGCCAAGGCGCGTTCGTAGAGGGGCAGAGCCTGCTCGTACAAGCCTATTCTTTCCTGGACGGAGGCCAGGTTGTTGAGGCTGATTGCGGTGAGCAGGTCGCCAGGGCCGTTCCGTTTTTCGACCAGGGTCTGGGCGCGCTCTGCCAGCGCCAGAGCTTCGCCCCAACGACCTGATTTCAGGTGCAGGACAGCGAGGTTGTTGAGGCTGCCGGCATATTCCAGGCTGTCTGTGCCGAGCGTCTTTTCCCGGATCGCCAGTGCGCGCAGGAGAAGAGCATGAGCCTGCTCGTAGCGCCCCAGGTGCTCGCTCACCATGGCCAGGTTGTTGATCAGAACGGCGGTCTCGGGGTGCTCCGGTCCCAGTACCTGTTCGCGTATTATAAAAGCTCGTTCCAGCGGTGCCAGGGCGAGATCGAGCCGCCCCAGATCGCGGTAAGCGCCGGCCAGGAGGTTGAGGGCGGAGGCCAGTTGGGCGCTTTTCGCTCCGCCGACCTCCTCGACCAACTTGGCGAAGTCCTGGCGCACCGCGGCCACGGCTTCGAGGTCTTGCGCGGCCTTGGCTGCCTTCATGCGTCGTTCCAGCTCCTGTACCCGGCTCTGGGTGTTGGTGGGCGCGCTGGCGGGCGGGTCGGCGGACCAGGCCGGCGCGGTCAGACAGGCCAGCAGGATGAGCGCGATCAGGCGAGCGAAGGCCACGGCTAGTCCAGCGTGCAGCCGCTCGATTGTTCACTCGCTGCCTGCCAGGGCAGGTCAGGCCAGTGGATGCCGCATTTCTGGAACGGGATCGCCATGGCGCCCAGGGCGATCGCCGTCCACATCCCAATCAGCACAGCCAGAGCCAGCATCAGCGAGATTCGGCGCGGGGTCGGCCGTAGCAGCGTCGAGAGTACTGCCGCCGTGTAGAGCAGGCCGGCCAGTAGCGGCGCGCCGCTGGCGCTCAGGCGGATGATCCAGCTGCTTGGGTAAGGCAAGGCGGCGCCCATCTCGGTAAAGACTTCGGCGAACTGGTGGGGCGCCCACCACAGTGCTGCACATGCAAACCACGCCAGAGGCAGCGAAAGTGTCAGCAAAAGTCGTTTCATGAGCATGTTGAGGAGGTTCGCTTCACTCTATAACAAAAATACGATTGGCATGACCAGCAGAAGGCCGCAGATCAAGAGCCAAGGGCACGGTCCGGCACCGTTTTTCCATGCCATGATTCCATACACCAGCGAGGTTAGATTGGCGATCAGCGAGAGGGCGAGAAGACACAGGCTCAGGATGATGAGGTATGGGGCGTACGCAATCGCTGCACCGGGAAAGCCGGGGCTGGGTAGGCCGCTCAGGAGGATAAAACCTGCCGCACCGCAGAACAGCGAAAGCTTGAAGGCGCGCAAGGATCTCGTTCGGTGTTGGCTGGCAGGCGTCATCGCGGTAAGCGTTCCCTTCGATAAACGAGTGGTCAATCAGGGCTTTTTAGAATCATAGGCAAAGCCGTTGTCCGATGCCAGAAATCGTATCGCTTTCACGCTAGCGTGGGTGACTGGTGCCTCAGTGCTTTGGCTCGTGGTCAGATGGTCTTGGCTTTTAAGTTGTAGGGCTCCGAGGTTTTTTGTTGCTCCTTCCCGTCGTGTCATTATTTGCGGTATTTCATGGCGCTATAATCGACCGGTCTGCCACTCGTCATGTCGGGGTCGCCATGTTGCCTGCCAAATTCCGTTTGAGCGCACGTCTGTTTAGTGCTTGTGCTTCCGTTGTTTTGTTCGGTGAGGCGGCGCAGGCCGCCAATGTGCGGCAGTTCTCGCCGCAGGGTTTGATCGACCAGCAGGTGCGGGCGACGGCGGTGTTTTCGGCGGATATTGTGCCGCTCGGACGCCCCGATGCGGCTTCGCCGTTCAACGTGAATTGTGGCGGGGTGAAGGGCACGGGGCGCTGGGGTGATGGCAAGAGCTGGTCTTATGCGCTGGAGCGGCCGTTGCAGCCCGGCGAGCGTTGCGACTTCCGGCTCAGGTCGGGGCTTAAGGCGCTTAATGGAGAAGCGGTTTCCGGTGAACAGAGTTACGGTTTTTATGCGCCCGGGCCGTGGCCGCGCTTGGTGACGCCGAGAGCCGGCGGGCCGGTCGAGGAAGACCAGGCGTTTCTCATCGATGTCAGCGGTCCGGTCAAGCGCGCTTCGGTCGAGTCGAACGTCTGGTGCGAAGCTGATGGGGTGGGCAACCGTATCCCGGTGCGCGTGTTGTCCGATGCCGTGCGCGATGAAATCCTTGCTTCGCTGTACCGCAAGGCCGAGCCGGGAACCATCGCGATTAGCTGTACCGAGCGCTTGCCGGCCGGCGCGAAGATGCGTCTGGTGTGGGGCAAGGGTGTCGAGTTGGACAACGGCGGCAAGCCGGGCGCAGTCAAATCGACGCGTAACGAAAGCTTTGCCTATCGCGTGCGCGAGCCGTTCCGCGCGCATTTCAGCTGTGAGCGCGAACGGCCGAATGCGCCATGTTCGCCGCTCTCCGATTTGATCGTCGAGTTTTCCTCGCCGGTGGATGCCAAGAAAGCGGCCGGTGCGCGTCTGGTGTTGCCCGATGGCACGCGTTCGCCGATTTTGCCGGGGCAGGAGGGGAGTCGCGAGAGTACGGTGGGGATGATCAGCTTTAAGCGCCCCTTCCCGCAGAACGCTGAGCTGAAGATCGAGTTGCCGGCCGATCTCAAGGATGAGGCCGGGCGGACGCTGGCCAATGCCAACAGTTTCCCGCTCAAGGTACGGACCGGCGTGCTGCCCCCGCTGGCCAAGTTCCCTGGCGACTTTGGTATTGTCGAGCTGAAGGAAGGCGGGGTGTTGCCGGTGACCCTGCGCAACGTCGAGCAGAAAATTCCTGTAACTAATCTGCAGATGCCTGCAGAGGGTGCGCATCGTTTCAGCCAGCAGCGTTTGACCGACGATGCCGAAGTGATTGCGGCGATCAAGGCGCTGGCCAAATTCGAGTTGCAGACGCGAGTGGTGAAGATCGAGCGCGACGGCGAAAAGTTAGACTATACCGACCCGTATTACGCCCGCGAATTGTCTTTCCTCAAGGGCAAGGCCGGTGTGGCCAGCCGCGAGTTGCCTAAGCCCGCCGCCAGCGCCGAATTCGAGGTGGTTGGCATCCCCTTGCAGAAGCCGGGCTACCACATTGTCGAACTGGAAAGCCGGATGC
>CAZZDF010000201.1:0-3949 GCA_964652915.1 uncultured Propionivibrio sp.
CGCCATTGCCTTTTTATACGATTGCATAAGAGAATCATCGAGGTCCGACAATTGGCTTTCCGAGCAAATAGCTTTTTCTACCAGTGTGGATGCCTTGGAACAGTCAAAACTAGCGGCATTGCTGACTGACACCAATGCAACGAAAGATAGCGCGTACATAGATTTCATAGGAACCTCCCGATTAAACAATGCATATATTAGCCTCAAATTCTTTCGTATCCTGACTGCTCATCTTCAAAGAACAATTCAATATCAATCGCAGTAGCCAGCTTTGTTGGACAAAATGAAATGCCCTTGCAAAGCACTGTTCCATGTCGCTCACCGGTGTCTGACTGCTACAATCCGTCGCCGTGACCCTGCCCAAGGCTGAAATATGGAGAATTTGTCGCAGTTCTGGCATGTCTGGAGTGAATTGATAATCGCTTCAGTGTTGCTTGTCATCACACTGGGGTTTCTTCTACGCTTCGTACTACCTGCGCTGACGCTGAAATGGGAGCTCAAAAGAGCGCTTAATCGGCTGACGGCACTGGCAATGCCCGCTGACCCTGAAATAATTGCCCAAGAGGTGATGAATTCGCCTCGGCTACGGCATTTGTGGCGAGAATACGCCCAGACCCTGCACGCCGTCGTTGATCCGGCCAACCCTAATGCGATAGCCATGTGGCGGGCGACGGCGATGGCCGAAGATTTTTTCACCGAGCGGGCTCTGGTTGATACGCCATTAAAGACAGATTTCTATAAACATTTGCCTGGCATTCTTACTGGCATCGGCATTATCGGTACTTTTACCGGACTGATTTCCGGCCTCAATCATTTTGAAGTTACCAGCGACACCGAACTGGTACGTACCAGCTTGCGTTCGCTGATCCAGGGCGTGGGTCAAGCTTTCCAGATTTCCGCTGCGGCAATTACCCTGGCCATGCTAATTACCTGGATTGAAAAATCCACCGTAACGAGTCGTTACCGGCAGGTAGAAATGCTGGTTCAGCGCATTGACAGCCTGTTCGACGCGGGGGTTGGTGAGGAGTACTTGGCGCGTCTGGTACGTGCTTCGGAAGCGTCTGCGGCCCAGGCGGCCAGGCTCCAGCAGGCTATCATCAATGAACTTCGTCAAGGCATGGCGGCCATGCTCGCCCAGCAACAGCAGGCGACCTTGAAACACCATGAAGCGCTGGCGACCAAGGTGGCCGATGCCGTGGCAAAGTCCGTGGCTGATGCCTTGCATGAGCCGCTGGGGCGCATGACAACTGCCGTCGAGCTGCTCGGGATGGTTCAAAGTGACGCAGTGAGCGGTGCGCTGGAGAATGCGTTGAGCCGTTTTAGTGGGCGCCTGGATGATACCTTCGGGCAGCGTCAGGATGGCTTGGAAAGCATGCTGAAACAAACGGCAACCGCCCTGGAGGCGACCGTTGGCGAACTTGGCAAAGTCGCCGTGCGACTGGAAAAAACCGGGCACGCTGCAGTCGAATCGGCAACCGGGCAGCTGAACCAGGCCGGCCGTGGCGTCGGCGAAGCGGCGGAATTTTTCGCCATGAGTAGCGGCGACATGGCGGCCTCCGCAAGTGCCATGTCGCAAGCGGCAAAGAGTGTCGGGGAATCGCTGAACGAGCATCGTCAGGCAACGGATTCCATTGGCAAAATGGTTGCAGATATGCGGGCAACAATCGAATGCGCCCGACGTGAAGCAGCAATAACTGGCGAGTTGGTCGGCCGCATGGAAAGCGCTGCCACCACATTAGGTCGCGCCGAAAAGGATGCGGACGCTTACCTGCAAGGAGTTTCCGAGGTGCTGGCAAAGGCTCACGAAGCCTTTGCCGAGAATGTCGAGCGTACGTTGTCGCGTGGCAACGGCCAGTTTCAGCAGCATGTAACCTGTGCCGTCGAAGCACTCAAAGGTGCCATCGAGGAACTCGCCGACGCTCTCGCACAAGGGCCGCTGCCGCGATGAGTCTGATGCGTTCCCGGCCCGCCAGCCGGCACAGCAATCGCGAGGAAGGCGAAAAACCTTTCTGGATTTCGTTTTCCGACCTGATGTCGGCATTGATGGTGCTTTTTCTCGTCGCACTGACCGTCGCCCTGCTGGCCATTACAAACGAAATTTCGGAATCCGATCGCCATAAAGCCGAGCAAGAGAAAGAAATATCGGATTTCCTAACCCGCCTTCAGTCCAAGGTACAGGAATTCCCGGGCGTCAAATTACGCGGCAGCGTAATTGACTTTGGCGACCGCGCGCGTTTCGAGACGAACAGCCACCGCTTGACCGACAACCAGGAATCCTTATTACGAAGCTTTGTTCCAACGGTTATCGACCTGGCTCGTGACCCGCTTGGGGAAAAGTGGCTGAAGCGTATTGTAGTTGAGGGTTTTGCTGATGCCCGCGGCGGTTATCTGCACAATCTGGACCTCAGTCTCCGTCGTTCCGAGCGTGTGCTCTGTGCCCTGCTGGTTCCAGCCAGCGGCCCGGACGCCCTCTCCGAGGCCGATCAACGCATGGTACGACAGCTGTTTCTAGTCAGTGGCGCCTCGTTCAATTCTCTGAAAAGCAGCCCAGAGGAAAGTCGGCGCATTGAGCTACGACTGGAATTCCGAGAGTTTGGCGAGAATGCCGTCAAACTTGCCGACACCGCCGCCGATACCGTCATCAACGTAGATCTGCGCTGCCCCTTGGATCGCCAGTGAATGACCTTGAGCAACTGACCCAAACGTTGCGCCGACGCTTTGTCCTGGTCGGCGCAACGGAAAGTCAAAACGCACCGGATGCGTCGCTGCTTGCCCGCTTGAACTGGGTACGTCGATCTTTGGCACCGCCGCGTGGCCGCTTTTCCGATGCGCGGATCGCCCAAGGCGTCATGGCGTTCAGGATAGCCGGCCTAAAGACCAGCTATCCCGACCTTAAGTATGCTTGCTATGGAGTGGCGCGACCAATAGATTGGAAAGGCCGTATTCTGCTTGGCGAATTACGTGAGCTCAATCAACTCCTGCTGGCTGTGCGTGCCCAACAAGGCTCACTGCATCATTTTGCCGTTTGCTGTTGCGGCCTCCAATCCGCCTGGCAGTGCGACATAGAGAAAAACGAGAATCTATTAAACGCCAAAGACATGCAACCTGGAATCGAACAACTGCGCCAGTTCTTGAACGAGATACGCAACGAACTGCCCGACTTTCCAGCCCCGCTTACAGGCTTGGTGCTCACGAAAAAATAGGGCAAACCGTCGTCCGCCGGATCTTTGCTTCCTTGGCAATGGCCGGGGCGGTTGGTTAGGGCGTTGCCAACCGTTTTTCAGCGTAGTCGCTGTGGTCTGAGCCGCCGGCGGGGTGGCGCAGAGCCACGGCGTCGAGGTCTTTCTGGTGCCAGCCGTCCAATTGCGCTAGCCACGGCTTTTGTTCATTGAGCCAGCGGGCTTCGTCGGCTTTCATTTGATCGACGAACGGGGCGATGTCTTCGCGATTGCGGACGATGCGCCGGATGGCTTCTTTTTCAAGCACCATGCAGTGGTCTTGGACGGCTGTGGCGATTTTCAGGATGCGGCGCAGCTCGGTGGCCATGAGCGGCAGGTGCCGCACCTCGAAACGGTTGGGCGCGGCGCAACCGGTGACTTGCCGGAGGGCGAACGGAGGGCGTACCACACGGCAAAGGTCCACGAGGAATTCCAGTGGAAGCGGTGGCCGATCATCCAGACGACGCGCTGCAGGTTCTTGTGGTCGTTGGCGCTGATTTGCTCGTACACCGGCGCGGCTTGCGGCACGGTATAGCGGCCGGTTTTGCGGATGGCGGGAAGCACTTCGGCGGTGACCCACTTCTTGAACTTCTTGGCTTCCGGTTTGCGGCTGCCGAGGATCAGGGAGTAGAGGCCGGATTCGTTGATAACCCTCATTTCTTGGTCGCCAGAGGGGGTGTCCATTAAATGGACACCCCAGACTGCTGACGAACCCCGTCTTTTTTGGAAGG
>CAZZDF010000202.1:0-3938 GCA_964652915.1 uncultured Propionivibrio sp.
AGTTGTCGCCGTACTGGTCCTTGGCGCCGCACTTCGGGCACTCGCCCTTGATGAAACGGTCAGGCAGGAACATTTGCTTGACCGGGTCGTAGTACTGTTCGATCGTGCGCTTTTCGATCAGTCCGGCATCTTTCAGGCGTCCGTAGATGGTGTTGGCGCATTCCCGCGTTTCGGGCGAATGCGTGGTGTAAAAGTTGTCGAAGGCGACGTGGAAACCGGCAAAGTCGCGCGAGTGTTCCCCATGTACGCGCTCGATCAGCGCTTCCGGCGTGATGCCGTCCTTCTCGGCGCGCAGCATGATCGGCGTGCCATGCGTGTCGTCGGCGCAGACGTACCAGCATTCGGCAACCTTGTCCTTGGCTTGCATCTTCTGGAAGCGCACCCAGATATCGGTCTGGATGTATTCGACGAGGTGGCCGAGGTGGATGGCGCCGTTGGCGTAAGGCAGGGCGGAGGTGACGAGAATTTTGCGGGTCATGGCTGGCAATCAGAGATTTTGGTCAGGCCGCATCCGGTTTAAAGCAGGGTGTTTGCGGCAAAGGCAGCATTCTAACAAAGTAACAAAGTGCAGTCCTTCGCGTTTTTGGATATACTAGACAAAATTACTCAGGTATCTATCAAGGAGCATTCATGGCAGTGACAGTTGAGGCGGTGCAGGCAGTTCTGGCGGGTTTGACCGATCCGAACACGAAGAAGGACTACGTTTCCAGCCGTTCGGCCAGGAACATCCAGGTCGATGGCGACAAGGTGTCGCTCGATATTGAACTCGGTTATCCGGCAAAAACGCAGATCGAGGCGATTCGCGATTCGGTTGTTGCCGCACTCAGGGCGATCCCGGGTGTTGGCAGCGTCGAAGCCGATGTCAGCTCGAAAATCGTCGCTCATGCCGTGCAGCGCAATCTCAAACCGCTCAAGGGCGTCAAGAACATCATTGCCGTGGCTTCCGGCAAGGGCGGCGTCGGCAAGAGCACGACGGCAGTCAATCTGGCGCTGGCGTTGGCGCAGGAAGGCGCCACGGTCGGTCTGCTCGATGCCGATATCTACGGCCCTTCGATTCCGCAGATGCTCGGTCTGGCCGGGCAGCAGCCACAGTCGGAAGACGGCCAGTCGATGGAGCCGCTGGCCGCTTACGGAGTGCAGACTATGTCGATCGGTTACATGATCGACGTTGATTCGCCGATGGTCTGGCGCGGGCCGATGGTCACCCAGGCACTGGAACAGCTGCTCAACCAGACCCATTGGCAGGATCTTGATTATCTGGTCGTCGATATGCCGCCGGGCACTGGCGATACGCAGCTGACGTTGGCGCAGAAAGTGCCGGTGACCGGCGCGTTGATCGTCACCACGCCGCAGGATATCGCCCTGATCGATGCCCGCAAGGGGTTGAAGATGTTCGAAAAGGTCGGTATTCCGATTCTTGGGCTGGTGGAGAACATGAGCATTCACATCTGCTCGAAATGTGGGCATGAAGAGCACATCTTCGGGCACGGCGGCGGCGAAGCGATGTGCCAGGACTACGATGTTGAATTGCTCGGTTCCTTGCCGCTGGAGCTGGCCATCCGCGAAATGGCCGACGCCGGCAAGCCGACGGTGGTTGGTGCGCTGGATTCCCGCGCCGCCGAAATCTACCGCGCAATTGCCCGTCGCGTGGCGGTGAAGGTGGCCGAGCGCGCCAAGGACATGAGCGCCAAGTTCCCGAATATCGTGGTGCAAAACACCTGATTGAGCAGAATAGTGTGGCAGATCATCACTGTTGATGAGGGGGGTAGCGGACTTTGAGGGATGGATAGAGACTGGCTGTTTGGCCGAAGCTGGATGCTTACGGAGTATTCGCGGATAGTTACTCAAGTATTCGTCGAGCTTTCCGTTATGGGAATAGCGTTTTGTCGATTTCAATAATTCAGCCACTTTTTCTATGAGGTGAAAAATGTCCCAGCCCTCGGTATTGTCCTCTCCTTGTTCTCTTCTGGTGCTGAGTCTTTGCGTCCTTTCCGGGTGTGCTAATAATTGCGGTGAAGTCGTCAAAACAACGACCACAACAGAAACCGTTACAAGCCGTCCGGCGTGTGGGCCAAATTGCCCACCAGCAACAATTGATACTGTTGCTACTCCGCGCAAGTTAACCGCTGTTGGTTACGGTGCCATTGGTAACTACGGTCAGTATACGACCGGGCAACAAAAGCTAATGGCGATGCGTGCGGCGCAAGTGGATGCATATCGTAATCTTGCCGAGCAGGTTTATGGTTTCAGGATTGCTGGAAATACGGCAGTTTCAGCTTTTGCCACGCAAAGCGATACAGTCAGAACCTACGTTGATGCAGCGATTCGTGGCGCTCGCGTGGTGAGTATGACGAGCATGGCGGATGGAAATTTCGAAGCAACTGTTGAACTTGAGCTTTCGCCCCAGTTCTTTGATTGCTTGAGTCGCCCGAGTGCTTGCAGCATGCGACCTTCCGCAGCGCCGTGTTCGGGTCGTGCCTGTCCAAGCTCTAGTGCAACCTACGTGAGCTATTGAGTTTTTTGTTGCAATCACTATGAAATCGGTGGCGTCATTTATCATGTGTGCTGCGATTTCCGTTGCTTCGGCAGCGGAAATCGTTGTCGAGGGGAGCGCCCCTATTCGAAATGGTGATATTGGCCAGGCCAGAGAGATGGCTTCGCGCCGTGCTCTGGCTAATGCCGCAGAATCAAAAAGCGCTCGCGTTAGTGCGCAATCGGTAGTTAATCAGGATGCTGTTTTCAACACGGTGCAAGTGAGAGCGTCTGGGTGTACGGAAAATGCAGAACGGCTTTCAGAAAGGGTTTCCGGTGACGAACTGACCGTGGTTATGAGTGTGGACGTCAAGGATGATTCAAGTTGTTATTCAACATGCCGGGGAAATTACATAAATCGGTTGTTGATAACTGGGTTCGACGTAGAGTTTCCAGGGCAGTTGCATGGCGGAGAAAGTCTGGTTATGAGCCGCACTGCCGTAGAGCTTGCGAAAAAAATTGTGCGGAGAGGACGCCTGCTTGCAGATTTTGATGGAACCGAATTTCCCTATATTTCTCCGGCAAAGGCGCCAGAAGCAAAACTGACACACAAAGACACAGAAACCCCCTTTGCAGTGATGGCTCGAAATCATCGAGCACAATACGTACTGTCCGGGATATATCGTGATATCAGTTTGGGCGAGTTTCCGTGGGCTAGCCAAAATCGGCGAATCGAAACCGAAGTGTTTATTCACGACGGAGTTAACGGCGAGGTCTTGGCGAAAGAAACTTTTGTGCGTGAAGCCATCGGATTGGCGATGATCAGGAATAGCCCAGAATTCGGCTCGCCTGAGTTTTATGCAGGCGGTTTTGGGCGTGCATGGGGTGGTTTGTTGGATGAGATTTCAGCGTGGGCCGAAGCGCAAGTCTCTTGTTTGCCATTTGTTGCCAGAGTGTTGGAAGTTCACGGAAATCTGGTGCATATCGACGGAGGCGCGGAGTCCGGGCTGTCCAACGGGGATACGCTGACCATTCACAGCTGGAAAGAACCTCCGGTAAGAAGTGTGACCCATTTGCCTTTGGGTAAGGAGAAAAGCGTTAGGTCTTCCGCTAGTGTTCGGGCGGTCTATCCGAGGTTTTCTGTTATTCAGATTCTTGATGCGCCGGCGAGATTCAAGGTGAGCGCTGGAGATGTTCTTTATGCGCAATAATTATCTGATTTTATGGGAAAATTAATTGCTTTTGTTTTCTCTGGAATTTGAGTTTGGTGTTTAGTTGGGTGTCTGTTAAGACGTTTTTGCGATACGGATAATCACAACTCTGATGTCCGTTTTCGCGAACCGGGTGGTGGAAGATCATTCTTAGAATGAGTAGAAAACAAGGGAACAAAAGCATTCACCACTCTTTTTCTGTAAACCGTAAAATACGCGCCTTTATTAACGGTTTGCGGGTAATTAGCGATGTCC
>CAZZDF010000203.1:0-3915 GCA_964652915.1 uncultured Propionivibrio sp.
GTCCGAGATGGGTTACGACTACATGGGCATGTCCTTCCAGGAAAAGAAAGCCCAGGAAGGCATTTCGCCAATGGTCATCTTTGCCTTCTCGCTGCTCTGCGTGTTCCTGATTCTGGCCGCGCAGTACGAAAGCTGGTCGCTCCCGTTCTCGGTGCTGCTGTGCACACCGATCGCGGTCGCCGGGGCGTTTGCCGCTCTTCTTCTACGCGGACAGGACAATAACATCTATGCGCAGATTGGCCTGGTCATGCTGATCGGTCTGGCCGCCAAAAACGCCATCCTGATCGTGGAATTCGCCAAGATGGAGGCCGAAAAAGGAGACAAATCGCTGATTGACGCCACCCTCGAGGGCGCCAAGCTGCGTTTGCGGCCTATCCTGATGACCTCATTCGCCTTCATTCTCGGCTGCGTACCGCTGGCACTTGCCTCGGGCGCCGGCGCCATCTCGCGGCAGGTGATGGGGGGCGCGGTCATCGGCGGGATGCTGGCGGCCTCGTTCATCGCCATCTTCATCATTCCGGTCACTTTCTATGTTGTTGAAAGACTCAACCACAAGAACAAAACGAAAGCCCCAACCGAAACCGAAACTGCGGAGGCCAACGATCATGCGTAAGCTTGCCTCGACCACAATCACCCTGCTCGCCCTAGCCACCAGCGGATGCATGATGGGGCCGGATTATGCCCGGCCCACCATCGATTCACCGCAAAGCTGGCGAGTCAGCGACGAACAAGCCAAAGACCTAGCCAACAGCGCCTGGTGGGAACAATTCAACGATCCGGTGCTCAATGAACTGGTCGCCACTGCGCTGCGCGAAAACAAGGACCTGATGATCGCCAGCGCGCGTATCGACGAATACGCTGGCCGCTACGGCATTAGCCGCTCGCAGCTCTTTCCGCAGCTTGGCGCAGGCTACGATGTAACCAAGCAAAAGAACACAATCCCTGGCACCAGCGTCAAAGGGACGTACAACACCTACGAAGCTTTCCTCAACGCCAGCTGGGAAATCGATTTGTGGGGCAAAATCCGCCGCCAGAGCGAAGCGGCACGCGCACAAGTCATCGCCACCGAAGAGGGGCGGCAAGGCGTAATCCTCACGCTGGTCACCGGTGTAGCCAACAACTACGTCACGCTGCGCAGCCTTGATCGACAGCTGGAGATCGCCAAAGCCACCGCCATGACCCGGGGTGAATCGTACAAGGTGTTCCAGGATCGCTATGCCGGCGGCGTCATTTCACAACTTGAACTCTCCCAGAACAAATCGCAATACGATGAGGCGCTGGCCAGCATCCCGGTCATCGAAAAAGCCATCGCACAGCAGGAAAACGCCTTGAGTCTGCTGCTCGGGCGCAATCCCGGCCCGATCCCGCGTGGCAAAAATATCGATGAACTGGCTCCGCCCATCACGCCGGAAGGGCTGCCTTCGACGCTCCTTGAGCGCCGTCCGGATCTGCGCAGCGCAGAGCAGCAACTGATCGCCGCCAACGCACAAATCGGTGCCGCCAAGGCCGCGTTCTTCCCAAGCATCTCGCTGACCGGCCTGCTCGGCGTCGCCAGCGGCAGCCTGACCAACCTGTTCAACAGCGAGTCAAAGGTCTGGCAATATGGCGCAGCGGTGAGCCTGCCGATTTTCTCCGGCGGCTCGCTCATGGGCCAGTTGCAGGTGGCCGAAGCACAACAACAACAAGCGCTGTTCTCCTACCAGAAAGCCATCCAGCAAGCCTTCGGTGAGGTTAACGACGCCTTGGTCGACCAGGAAAAAACCCGCGTGCAACTAGCCGCTCAAGCCGACGAGGTGAAATCCCTGGCGCTTTACGCCGAATTGGCCCGCCTGCGCTACGACAACGGCTATACCAGCTATCTGGAAGTCGTCGATGCCGAACGCAGCCTGTTTGCCGTCCAGCAAGGCTACACGCAAACAAAGCAAACCCTGCTGCAGGCGGCGATCAACACCTACAAGGCCATGGGCGGCGGCTGGACCGACGAAGCGGCCAAACTCAAGGAAGCGCCGGTGGCCCAAACAATTCCCGTCGAGAACGCGACAGCGACGCCTGCTACCACACCAGCCGTTTCAGAGCCTCACTCAGCAAGCGCACCAGCCCCTGAGGCTGCGCCTGTTGCCGAAGCAGCGGCAAACATGAACTAGCGACAAGCCGCCAAAATTGGCGACCTGCCGAGCACATGCCGTGGCAACCCGGATCATTGGGCTACCACGGCATAGTCATATAAAAGTTAACATTTTTGCCGGTACGACACGCACCACTCCACACCGCATGAATAACCTTCCGAAAAGTTGGCAGCCATGAACACTTCCTTCTCTCTTCGCACTCTCGCTATCGCCGCTCTGCTCGCCCTCAGCGCCATCGCTCAGGCCGGCGAAGCCACCCGCCCTAAAGTCGGTCTGGTTCTCGGCGGCGGCGGCGCTCGTGGGGCGGCGCATATCGGCGTACTCGAAGTCCTCGAAGAACTGCGCATCCCGGTCGATTGCGTGGCGGGAACAAGTATGGGCGCTTTGGTCGCTGGCGCCTACGCCGCCGGATTATCCCCCGCAGAAATGCGTACCGAGCTGGCCAAGGCCGACTGGGCCGACATGTTCATGGACAACCCGGCATATTCCGAAATCAACTACCGCAACAAGGTCATCTCCACGCGCTTCATGCCCGGATCGGAAAGCGGAGTTAGCGATAAAGGCGTTACCTATCAAGGCGGCGTCGTCTCCGGACAAAAAATCAAACTGTTCTTCAACAAGCTGGTGCATTCCGATCATGGCGAACGCACGATCGAATCGCTGCCGCTGCCCCTCTCGATCGTCGCCACCGACATCGGTAACGGCGACAAGGTGGTTTTTCGCGAGGGCAGCCTGACCAAAGCCATGCGTGCCAGCATGTCGGTTCCCGGCCTGATGGCTCCAATTGACCACATGGGTCATAAACTGGTCGATGGCGGGTTGGTCGATAACGTGCCAATCGACGAAGCCCGCGGGCGCTGCAATCCCGACCTCGTCATTGCCGTCAACGTCGGCTCGCCGCTGCTAAAAGGCGAAGACGTCGGTTCGCTGCTCACCGTTGCCGTCCAGATGGTCAACATCCTGACCGAACAGAACGTAACCCGCTCCATCGCCACCCTCAAAAGCACCGACATCTACATCAAGCCCGACCTGGAAGGCATTACCGCCGCCGACTTCCAGAAAAGCGGCGAAGCGGCCGATCGCGGCAAAGTGGCTGCCGAAGCGCTGAAGGGACGGCTCAAAAGCCTCTCGGTAGACCCTGCCGCCTATTCAGAGTGGAAAGCCCGCATCGCCTACGATCCGGAAAAGTACCCGGCCCCGACCATCGACGATATCAGCATCGCCGAGATGAAAGACGTCAATCCGGCGGCCGTCGCTCGTCATTTGCGCGTCAAGCCCGGCAACAAACTCAACGACGAAAACATTGACGATGATTTGCTGAAAGCCTACGGCGACGGCTGGTATGAAAGCGTCGACTATTCGCTGCTCCGCGAACGGGATCGCAACATCCTGCACGTCACTCCGATTGAAAAACGCTGGGGGCCGGATTACCTGCGCTTCGGCATCAATCTCGAAACCAACTTCCAGCAGGACTCAAGCTATGCCATCCGTGCTGCTTACGACAAGACCTGGCTGAACGACCTCGGTGGCGAACTGCTGGTCATCGGCCAATTCGGCAGCGCTTCGATCGTCGGTGCCGATTTTTACCAGCCGCTTGAAGCACAACAGCGCTATTTCTTCGAAGCATCGGCCAACTATTCCACCGAGACCATCGGCGTTTATCAGAACAACCACAAGCTCGCCGACTACGCGAAAGACAAGGGGGTAGTCTCCCTGGGCGCCGGCTACAACGTCGGGCTGCTCGGCCAAATCCGCGCCGGCTGGCGGCAAACCTGGCTGAGTACCGACC
>CAZZDF010000204.1:0-3910 GCA_964652915.1 uncultured Propionivibrio sp.
GAAACGCTGACCAACGATCATCATTACCTTGGCTTCGATTTCGGAAAAGGCCGGAAACAGGTTCTTGAGCGGTTTGACCATATCGCCGAGGTAGGCTTCTGCAGCATCGTGGAGCAAGGCCGCCAATCGGTGCTCCTCGGACACCAGATTCATCACCATCACGCTGTGCTGGGCTACTGAATAGAATTCGCGCGTCTGGCCGTTAAAACGGCACTGGTAGGCCAGCCCGTGAGCAATGTCCTCGATGGCGACATCGTCGATGTGTGGCCGGGTGAGATAAAAGCGGTTTCCGAGATAGGTGGATACGTAGGGATCGTGCATGACAGCTCCTGTTCGAGTGCTCTCAGTATCTGATGCTGCAGGCTCGCTGAGTGCGCCTTATGCGGGAGAGTCGAGCTACGATTTGAACAGTTCGTCGAGTGGATTGGCTTTCTTCTCGGTATTCGCCTCAGCCCGGCGGCTGGAGAACTCTTCTTCCACGTTGTCGCGGTAATAACTCCAGGCAGATCCCGAGGTAGATAAGCGTCGCCAGACCTCTTCACCGACTCCAGTATGGTCAATCATGCTTCCGTCGGTGAATTCGACGCGCAAGATGCGCGTCCGTGAGTCATATCCGGCGGCGCGCAGCTTTCCTGAATTAATACGTTTCATTTCCATAATGACTCCAATGGTTACGCAGTCGGCGAAGGAGGGTGTGTCAGCCATGCTCCTTGCCTCAATCAAGATAACTTCAGGATATCTCCGACAAACTTCTCTAAAGGCATCCTGAACCCCGCTGCATTTCTGTGTCCGCCACCACCGAATTTCTCTGCCATCGCAGCCACATCGACCTTGCCACGTGAGCGGAGCGAGCACTTCACCTCGCCATCCGAGTGCGCGTACCAGAGCAAGGCAAAGCTCCCGCATTTTTCCGCCAGTCTTTCGCCAAGTTCGGAAGTAAAAAGGCTGTTGGCGTTAATCGCCAGACCGGAAACAACACGCCATGTGCCTTGTTCGGTGAGGATGACCGGGATGTTCTCGCGTAATGCGTGTTCAGACCCTACTGCGGCGCCGGGCATATCGACCGGCATGACCAGCGGGCCATTCGCCAGACGCTCGATTTCCCCTTGTACAAACCGCTCGATGGCTTCACCATCGGCGAGCATAGACTGATAACGCTTGTTCGTCGGTGTGCCGGCATGCTTTATTACGTCATCCCATGCATGGAAATCGTAAGGCAACAGCCGCAAGGCGCGATTGAACGCCCGTGTGGCCGGCAGAGCAAAACGCCACAGATCCTGATCTTCGATATGGCGTAGTGGCCAGGGCAGTGGATCGTTCGGGTGAAAGTATTCCCAGGCCAGCCGCGCACCGGATTTTTCCATGTCGAAACTCACGGTCAGCGGCAGTTCTGGATGCATCCATGTTTGCAGGCCGTTTTCGGCCGTGTTGAAGCAGTCTCCCCAAGCGTTACGTGCGCTGGCGTGATGGTCAATCTGGACCACGCTCAGCGCGGCTTGCGCCATGGCCTTGAGCTTTTCCGGCGGGAAGGAAAAGTCAAAAACATAAACATGGCGGTCGGCCAGACTTTTGGTGGGAATGCTGTCTCCGTAACGTGCCGGCAGATAGCTGGCCGAATCCCCAAAACGATGCCACGCTGCATATGCAGCGCCGAAACCGTCCGGGCAATCGCCGTGGTAAAGGATGAGGTGTTCGGTACGCATCAGGGGGAAGGTTGAAAAATAGGCTCAAAACGAATCATGTCGCGATTGTATCCATGGTTTCTTACTGATAAATACCAATACGCCATCGGCGCCGCAGCTGTGCGGGAACTTCTATAGCTTGAAAATGCACCTCAGGATGTTCAAAGATCATTCTTGCTTGGGCACGCAGCATTGCGTCGTTGCAATGAATGCCTACCAAGGAATTAAACAACGCTTGTAGTTTTTGCGTTATGAAATTTCTCCGTGTTGAATTGGTAGGCGGCATGATGAGCTGTCAAAGGTTCACATACGGCCGTTCGTGTTCAGTTACTGTCGTAACAGTAACAAGACTTCATGATGCGTTGTTTGACAGCAAAGGAATGATCTCAGCACCGATTTTCAATTTATCAAGATAGTCTGCCCACACCTGCATCATTGCTGTCCGTTCTTTGATGAACTTAGTGCGGTTGTAGGCAGTACCGAGCGCATCTGGGACGCTATGCGCCAATTGATGTTCAATAACGACAGGGTCGAAATGCAATTCTTCATGCAGGATAGTGCGCGCCATTGCCCTGAAGCCGTGACCGGTAATGTCTTTTTGGGTGTCGTATCCAAGCCGTCGTAACGCAGCATTTACAGTGTTTTCAGACATTGGCTTTTGTGGGTCTCGCCCAGCAAAAGCGTAGCGACCATCACCAGTCAACGCGTGCAGATCACGCAGAATTGCGACGGCCTGCGACGCTAGAGGAACTAAGTGGGCAGTGTTGGTTTTCGTTACTGTATAGCGCCATTCGGCTGAATCGAGATCAAGACTTGCCCATTCAGCTTTGCGTAACTCGCCTGGGCGTACAAAAAGCAGCGGCGCAAGCTTTAGTGCGCAAAGGACAATAAAGCTGCCCTTGAACGTGTCGAATGAGCGTAGCAGCCTTGCCACGCCACTTGGATCAACAATTGCGGCAAAATGTCGTCCCTTAACGGGTGGCAGTGCGCCTCTAAGGTCTCCTGAAGGATCGCGTTCACACAAGCCATGGGCTACGGCATACCGGAATACTTGTCCGCAGTTCTGCAATGTACGATGGGCTGTTTCTAATATTCCGCGACTTTCAATCCGCTTGATAGTTCTGAGTAGTTCAACAGCCTTGATTTCGTCAATGGGACGTCCACCCAACCACGGAAAGATTTCGCGTTCAAGACGGCGAATGATTTTAGTTGAGTGACTTGTCGCCCAGTTTGGTGAGAACTTCGCAAACCACTCTCTGGCGACGACCTCAAAGCTATTTTCAGCACGCTCATGCCTTGCGGCCTTCTGAATTTTTCTATTCTCGCCAGGGTCAATTCCGTCCGCTAACAGACGTCGAGCATCATCGCGTTTATCGCGTGCTGCTTTCAAGCCTATTTCAGGGTAAACGCCCATAGAAATGGTCTTGCGCTTCCCTCCAAAACGATAATCCAGCCGCCACCACTTCGATCCATTTGGATTGATGATGAGATAAAGGCTCTTTTCGTCTCTCAGCGGATAAGCCTTTTCGCGGGGTTTTGCATTCCGGATTGCTGTGTCTGTAAGCGACATGACAGTAACTCCTTTTGAGGGTAGTGCTGTTACTGTCCATGTTACTGTCGTTTACTGCCGGATTGCAATGGAATGCACTGGATTTCTGTAGACGTGAAAAAGGCCAAAACACTTGCAATTGCTTGTGTTTGCGGCCTTCTTTGTACTTCTTCGGATGTTCTTTTGGTGGCCAGTCGCGGAATCGAACCACGGACACGCGGATTTTCAGTCCGCTGCTCTACCAACTGAGCTAACTGGCCAAGAGCGGAGCATTATAGCGGGTTGGGTTTCGTTCGTCAAAAACAAAACGCGAAAATTTTCGTTTTTGGGGCAGAGGTTGCTTTCCGTGACGCTTACCCCGCAGAAAAAAGCCCCTTGCAGGACAAATCCGCAAGGGGCTTTTGCTTTGGCTGGCGTAGCCAGGCAGGCGAAGTCGCCGGCCTGTATTACATGCCCATGTCCATACCGCCCATGCCACCCATACCGCCCATGCCACCCATACCGCCCATGCCAGCGGCGGGTTTGTCTTCGGCGAGTTCGGCGATCATGCAGTCGGTGGTCAGCATCAGGCCGGCGATCGAGGCAGCGTTCTGCAGCGCGGTACGCGTCACCTTGGTCGGGTCAAGAACGCCCATTTCGACCATGTCGCCGTACTCGCCGCTAGCAGCGTTGTAGCCGT
>CAZZDF010000205.1:0-3886 GCA_964652915.1 uncultured Propionivibrio sp.
ATTTGCGGCAAAAGAAAATTCGGGAACTGGAAAAAGACTCGCTGCAGCAAAAGCGGACTCAGATTTTCATCGAGACACCGTATCGGAACCAACAGATGCTCAATGCCCTGATTGCCGGCTGCGCTCCCCATACGAAGATTTGCCTGGCAACCGACCTTACCTTGCCCAGCGAAAGCATCATTACCGGTACATCGGCTGAATGGCGCTGTCGGGCAACTACGATTGATCGGCGCCCGACGGTGTTTCTGCTACAAGCGTGAATCGCCGAAGGCAATCAACGCAACGTGGTCCGCTCATTGCCAAACAGGCGGAATGACAGGGTTTGTCCCATCTCCGCGCCAAGGCGCTTGGCAAAGCGTTCGGCAATATTCTCTTTGACCGAGTAGTCAAGAATGGTGTCAGCCTTGATCAGATCCCTGGCCACGGAATCAACCGTGCCAAAACCGTCGGTCAGCCCCATCCCGATGCTCTGACTTCCTGTCCACATCAGGCCGGAGAACATTTCCGGCGTTTCTTTCAGGCGATCGCCACGCCCTTTGCGGACGACGTCGATGAACTGCTGGTGAATTTCAGCCAGCAAGACCTGCGCATATTCTTTCTGCTTCTCATCCTGCGGCGAAAACGGATCGAGAAAGCCTTTATTCGATCCCGCCGTCAGCAGACGCCTTTCCACCCCAAGCTTCTCCATCGTTCCGGTAAAGCCGAAGCCGTCCATCAGCACGCCGATTGAACCGACGATGCTTGCCTTATCGACAAATATCTTGTCTGCTGCCGAAGCAATGTAATAGCCGCCGGATGCGCACAAATCCTCAACCACCACGTAAAGAGGAATCTCTGGATGCTTGGTGCGCAAACGAAGAATCTCGTCATAAACGATGCCAGCCTGTACAGGACTCCCCCCGGGGCTGTTGATGCGCATGATCACCCCGGCGGTTCCCTTGTCTTCAAAAGCCGACTGGAGCGCGCCATTGATTTTTTCCGCACTCGTTTCGCCGCTCGCTTCGATGGTGCCACGCACGTTGATCAACGCCGTATGTTTGCTGCCATCGACCAGCTTTTCGGAACCGCCCCAATCGACTACCAGAATCAACACGGCGATCAGATAGGCCAAAGTGGCCAGTTTGAAGAAGATGCTCCAGCGTCTTTTTGTTCTTTGCTCATTGAGGGACGCAAAAGCGATTTTTTCCAGCAGTTGCCGTTCCCATTTCGGGTCGTTTTCAGGAAGTTCCACGATTCGTTCTCGAACTCTTTCTCAATTGGAAGATAAACAAGGCTCCGGCCTGATCGGCCCGGCCCTCAAGACTGTCAAGTATAGCGTGGAATAGCCCTCCGGCTTCTCCCGAGAGGCCTTGAATTCAAAGGAAAAACCACTATTGCGGCAAAAATGAAACAGAAACGGCGCCTGTTCGCTCACCGATTATTTCGGAAAGACCAAGAAAAACAACGTTGTATATGGCCAGCGCTTATCTATACTGAAATGGCAGGACGTTTAACAAGGAGATCGCTATGAACCCTACTGATTCTCCGATTTTGCGCTGCGAAATTGCCCATGCGATGGTGCGTACCGATCGAACTCAAGCGGAATGCGCGCATGAACATCACTGCCCGCCGGGGAGCGTATGTCCGCTGGCCGGATGCTTCGCCCAAATGTTCGCAGCCTATCGTGGCATGAACAACTCTGTGGGATCGGCATTGACACCTATCCATCACAGCCGTTAACCAGGGCGCTCACTGCCTCGGCTGCTGTCACGAATCGCTCGGAGATGCGAGGGGTTCGGTTGTTTCGTCCCAGATCGATAAGCCAAGACCTGACGTAATACCGTGTTTGCCTCATAATTCCACGTTTTTGTTTCGGAGGCAGCATGGCTCAAACCACCCGCGACGGCTTTACCAGTACTTTTGGCGTACTGGTCGCCACCCTTGGTTCCGCTGTTGGACTCGGCAATATCTGGAAATTCCCTTCCCTGACCGGCACCAACGGCGGCGCCGGATTTCTGCTGGTCTACCTGCTGGCCACCTTGCTTGTCGGGTTGCCGGTGATGATTGTCGAAACCATGCTGGGGCGCGCGGCGCGGGCCAATGCCGTCACCACCTTTGAGCGGGTGGCACCGGCCAACCAGGGCGGGTGGAAAATTATCGGCTGGATGGGCTTTGCGGCCGCACTGCTGATCATGTCCTTCTACTCGGAAGTCGCCGGCTGGGTCTATGCCTATATTTTCAAAGCCATTTCCGGATCGCTGACGACGACCGATCCAAAGGTCGCCGGCGATATTTTCGGCAAACTCGTTTCCGATCCGAGCGCCTCGCTGATCTGGCAATGGGTAGTACTGGGCCTCACCGGCAGCATCATCATGATGGGAGTTTCCAAAGGCATTGAAGCGGTTACCAGCAAATTGATGCCCGTGTTGTTTATCCTGCTACTCGTCCTGTGCGCGCGCAGCCTTACCCTGCCGGGCGCGACGCAAGGTCTGGCCTTCCTCTTCAACCCGGATTTTTCCAAGATTACGGGCGCAGTACTGCTCACCGCGCTGGGTCTGGCTTTCTTCAAGCTTTCGATCGGCATGGGCACCATGCTCACCTACGGTAGTTATTTCCGCGAAAACCAGAACATCCCGGTCACCACGACACGCGTCATGCTCGCCGACCTGACCGTTTCCCTGTTGGCTGGCATCGCCATCTTCCCGGCTGTCTTTGCCTTAGGCTTCGCCCCGGAAGCCGGCCCTTCGCTGGTATTCATGACCATCCCGGCAGTGTTTACCTCAATGCCGGGCGGTACCTTGTTCATGACGCTTTTCTTCATTCTGACGGCCATTGCCAGCGTCGGTGCCATCCTGTCACTGCTCGAAGTTCCGGTCGCCATTCTCTCCGAACGTTTCGGGCTGGGGCGCAAGAAGGCTTCCCTGGCAACGATCCTGGCGATTGCGTTGCTGGGCGCGCCGGCTGCGCTTTCCAGCAGTCTCACCGCTGAAATGAAACTGTTTGGCATGAACCCCTTTGACCTCTTCGACTTTCTCAGCTCCAACGTTCTACTGCCTCTTGGCGGCATCCTGATCTGCCTGTTCGTTGGCTGGGTCTATGGTTTGCCGCAACTGGAAAAGCAACTGAGCAACGAAGGGACCTTGAACAACCGATTCTTGCTGAAAACCGTTTTCTTCCTGGTTCGCTTCCTGACCCCTTTGCTCATTGCTGCCGTGCTCCTGCACGGGCTGAAGGTTTTTTGAGCATGTCTGGAAGCCGCATGGATATTGGCTTCCAGACAGGATAGCAAGGGCCGCCGACGGTTTGCCTAACCCGTCGGCGCTCGAACAATACGCATGCCGGCGAAGACTTACGCTGCCGGCAGCGGCAGTTTTTGCCGCTTATCCCGTACCCCCGGCAGCGATAGTTGCCGCTCAATCGTCAAAAACGACGACTATTGCCCTCCAAAGAGACTGGCTCGATTTTTGCAGCGTAACCGTACAACACGGCGGGAAACCTGTTCCCAATCACCCTGCGGGAGTCAAAAATGTCACCGATCGGAATTGCCAGCACCCTGTTCAGTCTGTTTCAAGCAGTCAAAAACAACAGCAGCTCTTCAGCGCAGAATACAAACGGTGTCGATAGTAGCCGGAGCAGCGCATCGAACAGCGCCGATTTTTCCTCCTCGCTGGCTCTGCGCCTGGCCACGCTGCAGGCACAGTCGGTCAACACACTGGTCGGCAGCGCCACTAACGGCACCAAGTCCACATCAGGGCTTGATTTCCTGATCAACGCCAATCAGGGGCTGAAAACCGGCTCGTCCACCATTCCCGGTCTCTCGGTTAACGGACGCAACGTGTCGCTGTTCGATCCCGAATCAGCCTACAAAATGATGACCGACATCAACAACAAGGATGTCACCTACAAA
>CAZZDF010000206.1:0-3861 GCA_964652915.1 uncultured Propionivibrio sp.
CCGAGGATATTGGCAATGCGCTCGGCTGCGGCGCCCATTTGACGGCATTGCGGCGAACCCGAGTGGGTTCCTTGACGATCACCGGTGCGGTAACGCTCGATCAGTTAAGCGCAATCGCCGAAGATGAGCGAACCGCGTATTTGCAGCCCCCCGATGCACTGCTCCAGACCTTGCCGATTGTTCGCCTGAATGAAGACGATACCTGCCGCTTCTCGCACGGTAACCCGGTTAGCGTTGCGCCGACCTGTGAAGGGAAGTGCCGGGTGTATTGCGGTGACCGCTTGCTTGGGATCGGCGAAGCTGAGCGTTCGGGGAAAGTCAGTCCGCGCCGGCTGGTTTGTACCTGATATTCTGTAGGATCTCGTTTCGCTTGTCGGCCGAAGCTTAAGCACGCTATAATCCGCCCTTCGCTTCGCCGAGCGAATATTCCGATTTTTAACCAGGCGTGTGCTCTATCAAACCGGGGCTGCGTCGTATTTATGAAAGAGAGTTTGACATGGCGATTACCGTTGCGCAAAAAGCGCAAATCATGAGCGATTTCCAGCGTTCCGCAGGCGATTCCGGTTCCTCCGAAGTTCAGGTGGCATTGCTTACGGCACGTATTAACGACCTGACCGGTCACTTCAAAGAGCACGTCAAGGATCACCACTCCCGTCGCGGCCTGCTGCGCATGGTGAGCCGTCGTCGTAAGCTGCTGGACTATCTGAAGCGCACGAACGTCGATTCGTACCGCGCTTTGATTCAACGCCTCGGCTTGCGTAAGTAATTCTGCTGCCGAACCGCTATGCGGTTGGGGGGTAGAGAAGTTTGTTGATAGACAGCGGCCAGCCCGATCGGGTTGTGCCGCTGTTGTTGTTTTTGCTGTTTTTCGCCATGTTGGCGCGTTGTTGAGTTGCGTATCGGTGTTGTGGGTGCGCACGTTGTTAATTCAGAGAGGGTTTTATGTTCACTATTGCCAAGAAGTCGTTTACCTACGGGGCTCATCAAGTCACGCTTGAAACCGGTGAAATTGGTCGCCAGGCTGATTCCGTTGTGATGGTTACGGTCGACGACACTGTTGTTCTGGTTTCCGTGGTGGGAGCCAAGTCGGTCAAGCCGGGTCAGGATTTTTTTCCGCTGACCGTCGATTACATCGAAAAGACCTATGCCGCAGGCCGCATCCCCGGAGGCTTCTTCAAACGTGAGGGCCGCCCCTCGGAAAAGGAAACACTGACCTCCCGCCTGATCGACCGTCCTCTGCGTCCGCTGTTTCCGGACGGCTTCTTCAACGAAGTACAGGTAGTGGCAATGGTCGTGTCGCTTAACCCCGAGGTTGATCCGGATATCCCGGCAATCATCGGCGCTTCCGCCGCCATGGCACTCTCCGGTATTCCGTTTGACGGCCCGATCGGCGCAGCGCGCGTCGGATACGTTGATGGCCAGTATGTTCTTAACCCGACCAAGACTCAGCTTACAACCAGCCGCCTTGACCTCGTTGTTGCCGGTACGCAATCCGCCGTGCTAATGGTTGAGTCCGAAGCCGATGTATTGCCGGAAGACGTGATGCTCGGCGCCGTGGTTTATGGCCACGAGCAAATGCAGGTGGTGATCAATGCCATCAACGAGCTGGTGGAAGAAGCCGGCAAGCCGGAATGGGATTGGGCACCTGCCGCCAAGAACGAGGCGCTGGTTGCCAAGCTCAACGCACTGGTCGAAGCCGATCTGCAAGAGGCCTATCGCATCACCAGCAAGCAGGCGCGCACGCTGCGCATCAAGGAAATCAACGCCAAGGCGGTCGAGGTTCTGACCGCCGGTGACGACGCTCCGGATGCCAACACGATCAACAATCTGCTCTTCGAGATCGAAGCGCGCATTGTTCGTGGCCGCATTTTGGCCGGTGAGCCACGCATTGACGGGCGTGACACGCGCACCGTGCGGCCGCTCGCCATTCGCACCAGCGTATTGCCGCGCACGCACGGTTCGGCATTGTTTACCCGCGGCGAAACGCAGGCACTGGTCGTTGCCACGCTCGGTACCGGTCGTGATGAGCAGATCATCGATTCGCTGGCCGGTGAATACCGCGAGCGCTTCATGCTGCACTACAACTTCCCGCCGTACGCCACCGGTGAATGCGGCCGTGTCGGCACGCCGAAGCGCCGCGAAATCGGTCACGGACGTCTGGCCAAGCGCGCCATCATTGCCGTACTGCCGAAGCCGGAAGACTTCTCCTATACCATGCGCGTGGTTTCGGAAATTACCGAGTCCAACGGTTCGAGCTCGATGGCTTCGGTGTGCGGTTCGTCGCTGGCTTTGATGGACGCCGGCGTTCCGCTCAAGGCGCATGTGGCTGGTATTGCCATGGGTCTGATCAAGGACGGTAACCGTTTTGCCGTGCTAACCGATATTCTTGGCGACGAAGATCATCTGGGCGATATGGACTTCAAGGTGGCGGGTACCGACACCGGTGTCACCGCGCTGCAGATGGACATCAAGATTCAGGGCATTACCAAGGAAATCATGCAAGTGGCTTTGGCGCAAGCCAAGGAAGCACGCATGCACATCCTTGGACAGATGCAGAGTTCGTCCGCTGGTCCGCGTGAAGAGGTTTCGGCTTATGCGCCGCGCCTGTACACGATGAAGATCAATCCGGAAAAGATCCGTGACGTGATCGGCAAGGGCGGTGCGGTCATTCGCGCCATCACCGAAGAAACCGGCACGACCATCGACATCAAGGAAGACGGCACGATCACCATTGCCTCGGTCAACGGCGATGCGGCTAACGCAGCCAAGGCGCGTATCGAAGCGATTACGGCCGATGTGGAAGTCGGTAAGATCTACGAAGGTACCGTACTCAAGCTGCTCGACTTTGGCGCCATCGTCAGCATTCTGCCGGGACGCGATGGTCTGCTGCACATCTCGCAGATCGCCAACGAGCGAGTCAATGCGGTTGCCGATTACCTGAAGGAAGGTCAGAAAGTGCGCGTCAAGGTACTCGAAGCCGACGAAAAAGGCCGTGTTCGCCTGTCGATGAAGGCCGTCAGCGTGGAAGAGGGCGGTGTTGCAGCAGCGCCGGTCGCGACGCCTGAGCAATAACCCGTAACAGGGCAACAAAAAAGGACGCTGCGGCGTCCTTTTTTGTTGCCTGAACGCTGCTGGTCAATGCCGGAGCGTTCAGTCTTGATGATTTGCTTATTTGGCGACTTGTCTTTCGCGAACCTCTTCGAGCGTCTTGCAGTCGATGCAAAGCGTTGCGGTCGGGCGCGCTTCGAGACGCTTGATGCCGATCTCGACGCCACAACCGGTGCAGTAGCCATAATCGCCGCTTTCGATTTGCGCGATGGTGTCCTCGATCTTTTTGATCAATTTGCGCTCACGGTCACGATTACGCAGTTCGATGGCAATGTCTGTTTCCTGACTTGCCCGGTCGTTGGGGTCTGCAAAGACCGTCGCTTCATCCTGCATGGTATGAACCGTACGCTCGATATCGTTCATCAACTCAGCTTTGAGCGTCTCGAGGATATTGCGGAAATGAGCCAGCTGTCTGCTGCTCATGTATTCCTCGCCCTTTTTTGGAACATAAGGAGCGAACTGTTTGTGGAGCAATTCTTCAGGCATTGTCAGAAATCATCCAATTGGTTTTGCAAAGAGGCGACTTAATATCAGAAATAACCATACGGCGCAAGCTTTCGGCAAAACGCGAACGCCGTAGATGAATTGTAGCTCTTTGCGCGGAATCTGTATGGGGATTCTTGCAACGAGTCTTGTGCAAGCCTGACTCGAAAGCTTCAAGCGAAATTAGTTCGCCATATGATTGACCTCGCCGGGGGCAATCTGTAGAATGCGCGCTTCTTCGGGGCGTAGCGCAGCCTGGTAGCGCATCTG
>CAZZDF010000207.1:0-3852 GCA_964652915.1 uncultured Propionivibrio sp.
CCAGCGGGGCGGTGATGATTTCCACCTGATTGCCATTGGCCAGTTCGGCCGAGAGTGGGATCAGTTCATGGTCGATACGTGCGGCGACGCAGCGGTGGCCGATGTCGGTATGTACGGCGTAGGCAAAATCAATGACCGTTGCGCCGCGCGGCAAGGCCAGAATTTTCCCTTTGGGCGTAAAGACATAGACTTCGTCGGGAAAGAGATCGACTTTGACGTGTTCAAGAAACTCCGACGAGTCGCCCGTGGTGCCCTGCAATTCGAGCAGTGATTGCAGCCACTTGTGCATTTTTTGCTGCAGGTCGGCGCCGCTTTCTTCGCTGTCCTTGTAAATCCAGTGCGAGGCAATGCCTTCTTCGGCCAGGTGGTGCATGCTTTGCGTGCGAATCTGGATTTCGATGGGCGTGCCGTAGGGGCCGATCAGCGTGGTGTGCAGCGATTGATAGCCGTTTTCCTTGGGAATCGCGATGTAGTCCTTGAATTTCCCGGGAACCGGTTTGTAGCGGGCATGCAAGGCGCCCACCGCCAGGTAACAGGTCGGAATGTCGCGAACAATGATGCGGAAGCCGTAGATATCAAGCACCTGGGAAAACGAGAGATGCTTGTCGACCATCTTGTGATAGATCGAATACAGGCTTTTTTCACGGCCGAACACGCCGGCTTCGATATTCGATTCCTGCAATTTGCTGCGGATTCCATCGAGGATTTTCGTCAGCAGTTCTCGACGGTTGCCGCGAACGGCGTTAACCGCTTTGGTCAGGACCCGGAAACGCATCGGGTGGATGTGCCTGAACGAAAGGTCCTGCAGTTGCCGTGAAATGTTGTTCAAACCGAGGCGATTGGCGATCGGTGCGTAGATTTCCAGTGTTTCATGGGCGATACGGCGACGCTTTTCCGGGCGCATGTGCGCCATGGTTTGCAGGTTGTGCCGGCGGTCGGCCAGCTTGATCATCACGATGCGCAGGTCGCGCGCCATGGCCATCAACATCTTGCGGAAGTTTTCGGCTTGCGCGTCCTGGTAGGACTGAAACTCGATCTTGTCCAGCTTGGACAGGCCATCGACGAGATCGGCGACGGGTGTGCCGAAGCGCTCGGCGATCTCGGCTTTGGTGACCGCGGTGTCTTCCATCACGTCGTGCAGCAAGGCTGCGGTGACGGCTTGCCCGTCCATGCGCCATTCGGCCAGCGCACCGGCGACGGCTAGCGGATGGGTGATATACGGTTCCCCGGAAAGGCGGGTTTGCCCCTGATGCGCCTGTTCGCTGAAGTTGTAGGCGTCGAGGACGGTGGTTATTTCATCCGGTTCGAGATAGTTCAGGCTATCGACAAACACCCGATAGGCTGGATCGTCGTGCTGATAGACCGTTGCTCCGGGCGTGCTTTGTTCAGCGGGGATGGGCCCGGAGTTCTCGGTGTTGGTGTTGGCAGAGTCGGCGGTGTCGGAATTCACGGTCGATCACCCCGCGCTCTGCGCTAACCGGTCAGGCGTGACCGCGGTTGAGGACTTCCATTCCATACAGGCCTTGTGCCAACTCACGCAGGGCAATAACGGTCGGTTTGTCACGGTCGGCGTCGATCATTGGCGAGGCGCCGGCGGTAATCTGGCGGGCGCGATAGGTGGCCGCCAGAGTCATTTCAAAACGGTTGGGGATGCTGTCCATGCAGTCTTCAACGGTGATTCGTGCCATATCTGTCTTTCAAAACCTACAAAAGTGTGGCGAACAGCGAAGAGTATCGCTGACGCTGGGTTGTATATTGGAGTCGCGAGGCGCAGATGATGGATCTCAGGTTGTCGAGCGCCTGTTGCAAATCATCGTTGATAATAACATAGTCAAATTCATCGACATGCCGCATCTCGTCTCGCGCGGCGGCAATTCGGCGGGCAATGGTTTCGGCAGAGTCCGTGCCCCGCCCCGAGAGCCGGCTTTTCAGTTCTTCAAGCGATGGCGGCAGGATGAAGATTCCGATCGCTTTGGGGAAGACCTTACGAACCTGTTGCGCGCCTTGCCAGTCGATTTCCAGCAAGACGTCGCGACCAGCTTCCATTTCTTTCTCGATCCAGCGTTTTGAGGTGCCGTAATAGTTCCCGTGAACCTCTGCCCATTCAAGAAATTCGCCCTGGCTGACCATGTCGAGGAAATTCTGGACGCCGACAAAGTGATATTCTCTGCCGTCGCTTTCGCCTGTGCGTGGGAGGCGCGTCGTGCTCGAGATGGAGACGTTGATGTCTGGGTCTTTTTCCAGCAGTAGACGAACCAGCGTTGTTTTCCCCGCTCCCGATGGGGCGGCGACGATATAGAGGTGACCAGTCATGGGTGTCGGCCTATAGGGTTTCGAAGTTCAGGTCGGGCTTCGTTCTCAGCCCTGATTGTACCTGTGAAACGGTTGTTCTAGACTACGCCGGTGTCCCTGTTCAGGAACCGATTGGAAATCGCAAAGGATGTCAAATGCGGAATCGAAGCTTTTCTTTAACGTTCTTCCTGATGCTTGGGGTTGTGGCCATGGGGGAGGCTGCTGCGGCGCCGGTGAAGCTGGTCGGTTTTGACGATATGTCCTGTCGCGCCTGGAGTGAATCAAAAGGCGACGCCGAACGGCGAAAGGAATATCTGGCCTGGGTGAGCGGGGCGTTAAGCGGACATAACTACGCCAATCAAAAACAGCAGACGGCGTCGGTGTCGAGTGGCACGGTGGAAAATTTTGTGAATCGTTATTGCGCGGAAAAGCCGCAGGGTGATTTTAGCGATGCGGCCTTTCGTATGAGCGACAGCTTTTCCGGGCGTAACGAGGCGATTACCAAGTAGTCGTTCAGGCCTTAAGGGCGCTCGCCCGGCTCAGCAGGCCGCCAAGCGCGTGTGCGACTGATTGGCTGCGGACGGCTTCGCGGTTTCCCGAAAAAACGCAGGTTTCCACCTCGATCAGGCTGTCAGGGCCGGCCCAGCCAAAGCACACTGTGCCGACCGGCTTTTCAGCGCTGCCGCCGGAGGGGCCGGCGATTCCAGTGATCGACAGCGCCCAGTCGGCGCGGCTGTGACGCAGCACTCCGGTCGCCATAGCGCCGGCCGTGGCTTCGCTGACCGCACCGTGCGTGAGCAGAGTTTCTGGCGGAACGCCGAGCATTTCCTGTTTGGCCTCATTGGAATAGGTGACAAAGCCGCGTTCGAACCAGTCCGAGCTGCCGGCGATGGCCGTCAGGCATTGCGCGACCCAGCCGCCGGTGCAGGATTCGGCGGTGGCCAGCTTTTGTCCGTTGGAAATAAGTAGTGCACCGACTTGTGCTGCTAGGGATTCGAGGTCTTGTTGGGTCATTTGAGCAGGTATTGCAGTCCGGCCAGTACCGCGATTGAGTAAGCTGCGGCAACGAGGTCGTCGGCCATGACGCCGAAACCGTTTTTGACCTTGCGGTCGAAAAAGCGCGCCGGCTGCGGCTTGGTGATGTCGAACAGGCGAAAGAGCAGGAAGGCTGTAGCTTGCCAGAGCCAGCCGGTCGGGCAGAATGCCAGAACGAGCCAGAAGGGGACGATTTCGTCCCAGACGATGCTGCCATGATCCACGACACCAAGGTCGGTGCCGGTTTTGTGGATGGCCAAGATACCGCCAACGAGGCAAACGAAAAGGAAAATCAGCAATTCAAGATCGTTCAGCCACGGCTTGAACAGCAGAAAGGTGGCCCAAGCGAACAGGGTGCCGAAGGTTCCTGGAGCGAAAGGCGATAGCCCGCTGCCAAAACCGCAGGCGATCAGATGCGCCGGGTGCGACAACAGAAAGCGCAGGGATGGGGGCTTATTGGCTGCCATGGTCGAAGTGATCGAAGCCTTTGTAAGTGAGCGGCGTATCGTGCCCGTTGTCGTCGAG
>CAZZDF010000208.1:0-3811 GCA_964652915.1 uncultured Propionivibrio sp.
AGTGAGCCGCCCACTGAACGGTATTCAGATCGATGCCTTGCTGCACCATTTCCCACAGCGGGGAAAGATCGCGCAATTTGCCGATCTTTTCGTGCAACAGTTTGATCGCATAATCAATTTCTTCCTCGGTGGTAAAGCGCCCAAGCGTGAAACGAATCGAGCTATGGGCCAATTCATCGTCGCGACCGAGCGCACGCAGCACATACGAGGGTTCCAGCGAGGCCGAGGTGCAGGCCGAACCCGAGGAAACGGCGAGATCCTTAATCGCCATCAGCATCGATTCGCCTTCGATATACGCGAAGCTGACGTTGAGATTGTGTGCAACACGATGCTCCAAATCGCCGTTAATGAAAACCTGCTCAATGTCCGAAATACCTTTCAGCAAACGATCGCGCAAAGCCTTGATACGCTGGTTTTCTTCAGCCATTTCGAGACGCGCGATGCGGAAAGCTTCACCCATACCAACAATCTGGTGCGTGGCCAGCGTGCCCGAGCGGAAACCCCGTTCATGGCCGCCCCCGTGCATCTGCGCTTCCAGCCGGATGCGCGGCTTGCGACGGATATACAAGGCGCCGATCCCTTTCGGACCGTAAGTCTTGTGCGCCGAAAAACTCATCAGATCAACCTTGAGCGTCGAAAGATCGATCTCGACCTTGCCCGTCGCCTGCGCCGAATCGACGTGAAAAACAATGCCCTTCTCCCGGCAAATCTCACCGATCTCGGCAATCGGCTGGATGACGCCGATTTCGTTATTGACGAACATCACCGACACCAGAATGGTGTCCGGACGCAGCGCCGCCTTGAAGACTTCAAGATCGATCAGGCCGTTTTCCTGTACATCCAGGTAAGTTACTTCAAAACCCTGGCGCTCCAGTTCGCGACAGGTATCCAGCACCGCCTTGTGTTCGGTCTTTACGGTGATGAGGTGCTTGCCCTTGCTCGAATAGAAATTCGCCGCGCCCTTGATTGCCAGATTGTTCGACTCAGTTGCCCCGGAAGTCCAGACGATTTCCTTGGGGTCGGCATTAACCAGCTTTGCCACCTCCTCGCGCGCCGCTTCAACGGCCGCCTCGGCTTCCCAGCCAAAAGCATGCGAACGCGACGCCGGGTTGCCGAATTTTTCGACCAGATAAGGAATCATCTTCTCCGCCACACGCGGATCAACCGGCGTGGTCGCAGAATAGTCCAGATAAATCGGCAATTTCAGCATCTCTGTTGCTCCATTCTTATCATTAAGTATCGGTTAGACCGCAATAGCAGCCAATCGCTGCATTTTTTCAAGCGTTTTTTGCAGCGTCAGCAAAAAGCCTTCGATCTGTTCTATCGTGTTATCTGCCCCGAGGCTGATACGCACCGCGCCACGCGCCAGCTCCGGAGTAACGTCCATAGCACTCAAGACGTGGGACACTTCCGGACTACTGCTTGAGCAAGCCGAACCGCTGGCGACCGCATAGCCTTCGCGGTCGAGTTGCCCAACCAGCGTTTCACCATCCAGATTGGGCAAGGCAAAATAAACCGTATTCGGCAAACGCTCGGCACCAGCGCCAAACACCGTGGCACCCAGCGTCAAAAGCCCCTCTTCCAACCGAGTACGCAAGGCCAACAACCTGCCGGCCGACTCTGCAATCCCGTCAACCGCCAATTCGCAAGCCACCCCAAAACCAACAATCGCTGCGACGTTCTCGGTACCCGAACGCAAACCGCGTTCCTGCCCACCGCCAGCGATCTGCGGCTCAATTTCCACGCGCTTGTCGAGTACCAGCACCCCCACGCCTTTAGGCCCGCCGATCTTGTGCGCCGAGAGCGTCATGGCATGCACCCCGGCGGCATTCAAACGGCGAAAATCCACCGGAACCTTACCCACGGCCTGCACCGCATCCGTGTGAAACCACGTCCCGGAAGCTCTGGCTTGGGTAGCCAGCAACTCGACATCCTGCACCACGCCGGTTTCGTTGTTGGCCAGCATCAACGAAACCAGTTTCGGCTTTTGCTGCATGAGGGCGGCAAAAGGCTCCGTATCGATCTGTCCAGCGGCGTCGACCGACAACTTCTGCAACCGCCAGCCACGCCGAACCAGTTGTTCCGCTGGCTTGAGCACACTCGGATGTTCCGTTTCGCCGACGGCCAGCAAACCCGGTTTGCTGCACGCCGCAACGCCCTTGATGAACAAATTATTGGCTTCCGTCCCGCCTCCGGTAAACACGATTTCCGTCGGGTGCGCCCCAACTGCCGCAGCGACCCTGCTGCGCGCCTCATCGATGGCGCGTCGCGCCGCACGCCCGTATTCATGACGGCTTGAGGCATTGCCAAACTGCTCGGACAGCCACGGCAACATCGCTGCCAGAACGGCCGGCTTCAGTGGCGTAGTGGCGTTGTGATCAAAATAAACGGGAGCAAACATGCTTTTCAGGCGTCGCCGGAGAGCGTCTTTCCCGCCGAATTTGGTACCGGGCGACGAGCCGGCTTCAGCACGGAAATATCGCCGCCCTCTTTCTGCATTTGACGGCTCACCAGATCAAACAAACTCACCGAACTCAAATATTCGTACATCTTGAAATTGAGCGTACTCCACAACTCATGAGTCATGCAGCGGTTCTCGTTCTTGCAATTTTCACGGCCACCGCACTGCGTGGCGTCAAACGACTCATCGACAGCACGCACGATATCCGCCACGGCAATCTGTTCCAGCGGGCGCGCCAGACAATAACCGCCGCCCGGCCCGCGCACACTCTCGACGAGATTGTTGCGGCGCAGTTTGCCGAATAATTGCTCAAGATACGATAACGAAATTTTTTGCCGCTCGCTGATACCGGCCAGCGTCACCGGCCCATCGCCACTGCGCAGCGCCAAATCGACCATCGCGGTCACGGCAAAACGTCCTTTGGTTGTCAGTCTCACAAGTCCTCCCGATCGATTACTTGACCATTTACGTCAACTATGAAGCAAAACCACCCCATTAGTCAACCAGTTTACTCAAGTATTTTGGATCAAACTTGTCGGCAGTCGCCAGTTCATCTTCCACACAAACGCCATTGCCCTCCAGTTTCTTGAGCAAGGCATCCAGACGCCGATCCGTTTCCACCGCATGATCGAGCAAGCCATGAATCGCCTTGGCCAGCGGATCGTCTTGATTGCCGGCCAACGCATAGGCCGAAAAGCCCATCTGCCCGGCCTTCTCCTCGCGCAACAAACCCTGTTCAGTATCGATGATGCGCGCCGGATTACCAACCGCCGTCGTTCCTGCAGGGACGTTCTTGACCACCACCGCATTGGAACCCACCTTGGAACGTGAGCCGATCGTGATCGGCCCGAGAATTTGCGCCCCTGCGCCGATCACCACGCCATCCTCCAGCGTCGGGTGACGCCGCCCTTTATTCCAGGACGTGCCACCCAAAGTCACGCCGTGGTACAGCGTTACATCGTCGCCAATCACCGCCGTTTCGCCGATCACCACACCCATGCCGTGATCGATGAAAAACCGCCGGCCAATCGTTGCGCCCGGATGAATCTCGATGCCGGTCAGAAAACGCGCCAGATGCGAGACCATCCGCCCCAACCAGCGCAGTTGATGGCTCCATAGCCAGTGCGACAAACGATAAATGAACAACGCATGCACGCCGGGATAACAGGTCAATATCTCCCACGAAGTACGAGCCGCAGGGTCACGGTCAAAAACCGATCGGATATCTTCGCGCAGACGACTGAACATGAATCCCCTTCTCCATTAACCGCAAAGGGGCATTTTAAAATACCCGACTTTTTCTATCAAGAAATTTTGGATATCGCGGTTAGTCCAAAAAGGCCCGAACAG
>CAZZDF010000209.1:0-3771 GCA_964652915.1 uncultured Propionivibrio sp.
CCTTGCGCAAACCGGTCAAAGCCTCAACCAGTTCGGTCTGGCCGTTGCCTTCGACGCCAGCCACTCCAAGAATTTCACCGGCACGCAACTCGGCCGAAAAGCCCTTGAGCGCCAATACGTTGCGCGCATTATTCACTTTCAGGTCGTCAATTTTGAGAATGACTTTGCCCGGCTCACGCGCCGCTTTCTCGACCTTGAACGAGACCTGACGACCAACCATCATTTCGGCCATCTTCGCCTGATCGGTGTCTTTTACATCGACCGTACCAATGAATTTACCGCGCCGAATGACCGTGCAGCGGTCGGCAACCGCCTTGATTTCCTTGAGCTTGTGCGTAATCAGGATGATCGATTTACCCTCGCAGATCAGGTGACGCATGATCCGGATCAGATCCTGAATCTCCTGCGGCGTCAGCACTGCGGTCGGCTCGTCAAAAATGAGCACTTCGGCATTGCGATAAAGCATTTTCAGAATTTCGACGCGCTGCTGCATACCGACCGAAATGTCTTCGATTTTCGCATCCGGCTCGACGTTGAGCCCGTATTGCTCGGACAATTCCTTGATACGTTGCGAAGCGCCCTTCAAGCTAAGCACGATGCCGGCCTTCGGCTCCATGCCCAAAACAATGTTTTCGGTCACGGTAAAGTTGTGCACCAGTTTGAAGTGCTGGTGCACCATGCCAATCCCCAGCTCGTTAGCGACATTGGGGTTGTCGATCCGCACTTCCTTATCGCGGATCTTGATGTATCCTGCGTCCGGCTGATACAGACCAAACAGAATACTCATCAGCGTCGATTTGCCGGCACCGTTCTCACCAAGCAGCGCATGCACTTCGCCCTTGCGCAGTTCCAAAGTGATATCGTCATTGGCCAGGATTCCCGGAAACTGCTTCCGGATGTTGCGCATTTCCACAACATTTTCCATATCAGACCTCCCCAAGAGCCAGAACGGTTGTTGCCACCAGCTGACAGAAACGCTCTGACGCCGCATTGGCCGTTTTTACCACTTCTTCATGGGCGTGCTTCACTTTGGCTATTCCGGTTGCCATGTTGGTGATGCAAGAGATGCCCAGAACTTCAAGACCCAGATAGTGTGCGGCAATGACCTCGGGTACCGTGGACATCCCCACGGCGTCAGCACCGATACGCGCGATATAGCGCACTTCGGCTGCGGTCTCGTAGCACGGCCCCGAAGAACCAGCATAAACACCGCGACACAACGATGTACCCAGCTCTCTGGAGACCTTGTCGGCCAAGGCAATCAAACGGGGACTATAGGCTTCGGTCATGTCCGGGAAACGTGGCCCGAGGCGGTCGTCGTTCAATCCAATCAACGGATTGGTTCCGAACAGATTGATATGATCGGTGATCAGCATCAAATCTCCCGGCGTAAACGCCGGATTGACGCCACCTGCCGAATTGCTGACGATCAGCGTTTTGACCCCGAAAAGTTTCATGAAAACGATCGGCAAAGCCACCGTCTGCATATCGTGACCTTCGTAATAGTGGAAACGCCCCTGCATGGCCAGCACCGGCGTTGTGCCAATGCGTCCGAACACCAGTCGCCCGGCGTGCCCGGCCACCGTAACCCCAGGAAAGTGCGGCAAATCCTGGTAATCGATGACCACCTGATCGGTAATCTGCTCAACCAGTTTGCCTAGCCCGGAGCCAAGAACGATCCCCACGCTCGGCTGCAACGACGTTCGCCCTCTGGCAAAGGCTACGGTTTCCTGAAGCTTTTCGAACAAACCTTCCATACCAGCGTCTCCCTAAATAATTCGGCACCCTGAAATTTCTGATGATTGCTTGCAGCCAGCTTACTCGCTGCAATGCGCATTTAACAGACAGAAAAAACCAACAATATGAGTCTCATCCGTTTTTCCTAGTACGCTGCAATTGAGCCGTACTTTCGCGAACCTTCATAACGAATGGCACCACGATTTCAAATGGATCGGGCTGCTGGCCTTCGATACAATCGATGATCATTTCCGCAGCGCGCGTACCGGTGAGTTGATAATCAAAACTCATGGTGGTGATCGATGGATAGCAATAGGACAATAGCGCAGGATCGTCGACGCAAGCGACCGAGACATCATCCGGAACACGATAAGCATTGCGTTGCAACCAGGCACACGAAGCCACGGCAAGGCGGTCGGTAATGCAATAAATGGCGGTCGGACGCCCTTCGGGGTGCTCAATCAGCGTCTTGGTACCACGCTCGCCGGAAGAAAACTCGAAATCGCCAACAATCACCAATGACGGATCGACCGGGAGATCACATTCTTTCAGCGCCGCAAAATAGCCCTCTTTGCGTTCAATACCGACATTGACGTCGTAATCGGGCACGGCCAGACAGCCGATTCGACGGTGACCTAGGGAAATCAGATATTTCACCATCGCCCGCGACGCTTCGAAGCTGTCCAGACGAACCGAGGGACAACTGAGGTAAGCGCCCGACTGACCAACCACCACCACCGGCTTATGAAAAGTCGAAATCGCCTGCACATGCTGAGGATTCATCCCGGTAGCGAAGTAAAGAACGCCGTCGACCCGCTTTTCGTGAAAAAGCTTGAGGTAGCGCAACTCTTCGCCAACCTGATCACGGGTATTGGCCAACAGGATGTTGTAGCCCCTGTCGTTAAGTGTGCTGACAATGCCGTCAAACATCGCCGCAAAGGTGCCAAGATCGATGCGTGGCAACATCACCCCGATGGTGTTGGTCTTGTTACGCAACAGTTCCTTGGCCAGCGCATTCGGACGGTAGCCGGTTTCAGCCAGAATCTTTTCGATTCTTTCCGTAATTTCGGGGCTGACATAGGCGGATTTATTGATCACGCGCGAAATCGTCGAGATCGACACCCCGGCCATCCTGGCTATGTCTTTAATGTTCAATGCGTCTCCCATCCCTGAATTTCAATTTCGATTGATTTATTCAAGAAAAGCTTTTCATAAACGTTATACTTCAGTTTTTTCATTGTCAACAACTATTTTTACGATCCTTTTCGTCTTCACCGCCGTTCTGCCCAATGGGCCGTCCCGGACACGATTTCGTTGCCCACGGTTTGCCCAAGACCAGGTCGGCGGATTATGATGAAAAGCCATCCGAGGAGCTTCCATGACACGTTTTCCAGCCGAATTCATCAAAGCCATTCCTAAAACCGACCTGCACCTGCACCTCGACGGCAGCTTACGCATCAACACGCTGATCGATCTGGCCAACAAGGCTGGCGTGACTCTGCCGGCACAGGACGAAAAGGGGTTGCGCGAGAAGGTATTCAAGGACCAATACCAGAACCTTGAGGAATATCTGCAAGGCTTCGCCCTGACCACCGCGGTCATGCAAAACGAAGAGGCGCTATTCCGGGTTTCCTACGAATTGATGATGGACAATGCTGCCGAGGGCGTTCGTTACATCGAAGTACGTTTCGCGCCACAGCTTTTGATGTCAGACTCGATGAGCTTCCATCAAGTCATGGAATCGGTCGACCGCGGACTGCGTCAAGCCTGCGACGAACTTAACGCCGCCAAAAATCCAGAAGAGCCGATTTATAATTACGGAATCATCGCTTGCGCCATGCGCTTTTTCACCGGCGACTTTTCCCCGTGGTACCGCGATTTCTGCCGCGCACACGCCTTTTCCACGCCGACCGAAATTATCCGCGCCGCAAGCTTGGAACTAGCCAAGGGGGTCATCCGCCTGCGCGCCGAAACACCGATCCAGATCGTCGGATTCGATATTGCTGGCGCGGAAAACGGCTTCCCGGCCATCGA
>CAZZDF010000210.1:0-3747 GCA_964652915.1 uncultured Propionivibrio sp.
CCGCCAGCCAGTCGTTCAAGGTCGATGCCTTGCCTGCCGGCACCTTGTTCATCCAGTTGGGCGGGCCCGGCCTGTTGGTCGGCCTGGGGGGCGGTGCGGCAAGTTCTCTGAGCGCCGGTAGCAATCTGGAAGCGCTTGATTTTGCCTCGGTGCAACGGGCCAACCCGGAAATGCAGCGGCGCGCGCAGGAAGTGATCGACCGTTGCTGGCAGATGGGGATTGCTGACCCTGACGGCAATCCCATTCTTTCGATCCATGATCTTGGCGCCGGCGGGCTTTCCAATGCCTTGCCCGAGTTGGCTCACGGTGCCAGTTGCGGTGCGCGCATCGAATTGCGCGCGGTGAAGATCGGAGAGCCGGGCATGTCGCCGGCCGAAATTTGGAGCAATGAAGCGCAGGAGCGCTACGTGCTGGCGATTGCGCCCGATCGTCTGGCGCAATTTTCCGCGTTGTGCGAGCGCGAGCGTTGTCCCTTTGCCGTGCTTGGCGTGGCGACCAGAGATCGGCGTCTGCAGCTCACCGATCGTCATTTCGGCAACCAGCCCGTCGATATGGATCTGGACGCCTTGCTCGGTAGGCCGCCGCGCATGCGGCGCGAAGTCGTTCGCTGGCCATCGCCCGATGTTCCGTTCGATCCAGCAGCGCTTGAATTGAAAGATGCCGTCTATCGCGTGCTGCGGCTGCCGGCGGTGGCCAGCAAGAGCTTCCTGATCACCATCGGCGATCGCAGCGTCGGTGGCCTGACGGCGCGCGACCAGATGGTCGGGCCGTGGCAGGTGCCGGTGGCCGACGTGGCGGTAACGACCCTGGGTTATCAAACCCTGCACGGCGAGGCCTTTGCGCTTGGCGAGCGGGCGCCGTTGGCGGTGCTCGACGCGCCGGCTTCGGGGCGCATGGCAGTCGGCGAAGCGCTGACCAATATGGCAGCAGCGCGTATAGCCAGATTGGTTAAGGTGAAACTCTCGGCCAACTGGATGGCGGCGGCCGGCGTGCCGGGTGAGGAGGCGCGCTTGTTCGATACGGTGCGCGCGGTCTCAGAGCTGTGCCAGCGGCTTGGTGTATCGATCCCCGTCGGCAAGGACTCTTTGTCGATGCGCACGGTCTGGGACGATGCCGGCGAGGAAAAGCAGGTGGTTTCACCGCTGTCCTTGATTGTGACGGCCTTTGCGCCCGTGCAGGATGCGCGTCGCACGCTGACGCCGCAGCTCAGGCTGGATGTCGGGGAAACCCATTTGTTGCTGATTGATCTGGGGGCGGGCAAAAACCGCTTGGGTGGTTCGGCGCTGGCGCAGGTGTTTGGTGCCATCGGCAGCGAGCCGCCGGATGTCGATGATCCAGCGCGCCTGAGGGCCTTCTTTGGCGCGATACAAAAGCTGGCTCGCGACAATTTTCTGCTGGCCTATCACGATCGCTCCGATGGCGGCCTGTTCGTTACCATGGCTGAAATGGCCTTTGCCGCGCATTGCGGCGTGACCTTGACGCTGGGAGGTTATTGCGAGACTGCAGCTTGCTTGTTGCCGTCACTGTTCAGCGAGGAGCTTGGTGCCGTCGTGCAGATCCGTTGTGCCGACCGGGGATCGGTGTTGGCGGTGTTGCGTGACGCCGGGCTGGGGGCTTGTGTGCGTTTTATCGGCGCGCCCAATTTGTGCGACGAAGTCCGGGTGATACATCGAGGAACCTTGCTACTGCAGGAAAAACGCGTCGATCTGCAACGCGCCTGGTCGGAGCTGAGCTATCGCCTGCAGTCCTTGCGCGACAACCCGGTCTGCGCGCAGCAGGAGTATGAGCGCCTTCTCGATGCGGGCGATCCGGGGCTGTCCTGCTCTTTGTCTTTCGATCCGGCGGAAAACGTTGCCGCGCCGTTCATCAACACCGGGGTGTGTCCCCGTGTTGCCATCCTGCGCGAGCAGGGCGTCAATGGGCAGCTTGAAATGGCCGCTGCATTTGATCGGGCGGGCTTTGCCGCGGTCGATGTGCACATGAGCGACATTCTCGCCGGGCGTGTTTCGCTCACCGGATTCCAAGGCGCCATTGCCTGCGGCGGTTTTTCTTACGGGGACGTGCTGGGGGCCGGCAAGGGTTGGGCGCGGACGATCCTCTTCAATCCGCGTGCGCGCGACGAGTTTTCCGCCTTCTTTGCGCGCGGCGACAGTTTTGCGCTCGGAGTGTGCAATGGCTGTCAGATGCTCAGTGCCTTGAAGAAACTGATACCCGGTGCCGGTGACTGGCCGCGCTTTGAACGCAATGCGGTCGAGCAGTTCGAAGCGCGTTTTTCCATGGTCGACTTGCCGGAGTCGCCGTCGCTGTTTTTTGCTGGCATGGCCGGCAGTCGCCTGCCGATTGCCGTCGCGCACGGCGAAGGTCGCGCCGTGTTCGACTCGGCCGAGCAGCAGGCGAGGGCGCTCGTGGCCATGCGCTTTGTCGATAACGCCGGCCGGGTCAGCGAGAGCTATCCCTGCAATCCCAGCGGCTCGCCGCAAGGCATTACTGGCCTGACTACCGCTGACGGCCGCTGCACCATCCTCATGCCGCACCCCGAGCGCGTTTTCCGCAGCGTGCAGATGTCCTGGCATCCCGCCAATCTTGGCGAGGATTCGCCGTGGCTGCGCATGTTCCGCAATGCGCGCCGGTGGGTTGGGTAGATTCAATCTGGTACTGCCGTGGAAGCCAATAGGCATGGGTTTTTTGCGCTATTGCGGGTCAAGGTCGCCGATTGACGGGCGTTGCAGGCAGGGGGCTGTTTCCTCGGTTTGCCGCGCTTCGGAATGCCGCTGACGGTTTCGCCTATTGCCTTGCCGCGCCGAAGCGGGTAAATAGTGGTCGAAGCATTCGTTCAAGTGAAGTGGTTGCAACGACATGAGGAGCCAAAATGTTTGCTCTCTTGAGAATTCTGGTGGTGTTGCTGGGTGCCGGGTCGATTTTTTTGACTGGCAGGGCCTTGGCCGAGGATCGCATTCTGCCGATTGGAGCTACTGCCTATCCTCCCTTTGAATATGCGTCGCGCGATGGGCAAACGATTGGCGCCGATACCGAGTTGATCGAACAGGTGCTCAAGCGCATGGGTTATGTTTCGGAAATCCGATTGCAACCCTGGACGCGGGTCGAAAGCGCCGGGCGACGCGGGGATCTTGCGGCGATCTACAGCGCCTTGAAAACCACGGAGCGCGAGGATTATTTCTATTTTTCCGACCCGATCAGTGCGTCGACGACGGTGTTTTTCAAGCGCAAGGAAAACGCGCTGCAGTGGAAGAGCTTTGACGAGTTGAAGGCGATGCGGGTGGCCACCTGCGCGGGATACGCTTATCCGAAAGAGTTCGTTGAGGCCATGCGGCAGAACAAATTCGCTTCTGTTGCCGAGACCTTTGGCGATGATCCGGAATTCACAAATTTCCGAAACCTGAAAAACAAGCGCGTCGATTTGGTGATCACCGATGTTAACGTCGGGCAATATCTGATCAACAAGTACAAGGACGAACTGGAAGGTATTGATTACAGCCCGAGGGTGATCGGTTCTGCCGAAAACTTCTATCTGGCGTTTTCGAAGAAGTGGCCCAATTCCGAACAGCTGGTCAAGGAGTTCAACGCCGAGTTGGCCAAGTTTATCGCTACGGGGCAACGGAAGAAAATCTACGACAAATATCGCATCGTCAGCGGTTTGGGGCAGTAATTTTCGAGCCGGGTCAATCGGCGTCTTGCTACTCAGGGCGCATCGGCAGGGTGAACCAGCCGATCAGGCCGAGCAGCAGT
>CAZZDF010000211.1:0-3744 GCA_964652915.1 uncultured Propionivibrio sp.
TGTACCGGATCGGAATCAATACGGCGAAGAATTATCTGGTAGCCAAGGGGCGTCGTGCCCCGACTTCAACCGATTTTGACTCGACCGATGCTGAATCGTTCGAAGACGCCGATCACCTGCACGACATCAATACTCCTGAGCGGATGATGCAGTCACGACAGATCGGTCAGACGGTCAATGCGGCGATGGAAGCCTTGCCCGAAGAGCTTCGTCAAGCGATCATCTTGCGTGAAATCGAAGGCTTGAGCTACGAAGAAATCGCCGAAGAGATGAATTGCCCGATCGGCACCGTGCGTTCTCGCATATTTCGGGCACGCGAGGCCGTCGCCGAAAAGCTCAAACCGTTGCTTGATACCGCGCCGGATCACAGGTGGTAAGACGGTTGGGGAAAGCGGTGGTTTCTCTGCGGATTCAGCTTGTTGTGTGCAATCGCGCTGGTCGATTCAATGCTTGAGGCGACAGGAACAATCACCGCGCTTGATGGTGCCTACGCCATGGTTCGTATGGACGAAACAGGGTGCGGCCGATGCCATGAAGAGGGCGGCTGCGGTGGCAATAATCTTGGCAAGATGTTGTGTAATTCGCCGCAAACCTTTCGTGTCTTGAACCCCGGAAACGCGCCGCTGGGTTCACGTGTCACAGTGGTGATCGCCGAGGGAGCCGTTCGGCGCAGCGCCCTTTTGGGTTATGGTATGCCGCTGTTGGCCTTGTTTGCTGGGACGGCTGCTGGTATGGCGTTGGCTGGTGAAGTCGGAGCGATTGTCGGAGCGATCGTCGGTTTGGGGCTTGCCTGGCTGGCCTTGTATTTCGCCCGGATTCGCCGTGCGCCCGATACGCGTTTCCAGCCTTACATCAAGTATTGATTTCTGCCTGTTTGTCCCGATTCTCTGCGCTACGGGCAGTTTATGTCTATGTCGGAGGTGATGAGCTCATGAAGCGGATTGTTACGGCTTTCTTCTTTTTGTTTATCTCGATTACAGCGCTGGCGCAGAACAAAGGCTTGCCAGACTTTACCGATCTGGTCGAGAAACAGGGGGCGGCGGTGGTCAACATCAGTACGACCCAGATTGTTCGCGGTGCGCGGGGCGGTGCTTTCCCATTTGATGAAGACGATCCGATGGCCGATATCTTTCGGCATCTCTTTCCCCGTCAGCCGGGAATGCCCGGTTCGCCGCGTGGGTTTGAGAGCCGTTCGTTGGGTTCAGGCTTTGTTATTAGTCCCGATGGTTACATCCTGACCAATGCTCATGTGATCGATTCGGCGGACGAAATTCTCGTTCGGCTTACCGATAAACGCGAATTCAAGGCCAAAGCGATTGGTTCGGACAAGCGCACGGATGTCGCCTTGATCAAGATCGAAGCCAGTGGTTTGCCGGTTGTGCGTCTGGGTAACCCCGACGCGCTTAAAGTGGGTGAATGGGTTGTGGCCATCGGCTCACCGTTCGGTTTCGACAATAGCGTGACGGCAGGTATTGTCAGCGCCAAAGGGCGTTCCTTGCCACAGGAAACCTTTGTTCCTTTCATTCAGACCGATGTGGCGATCAATCCCGGGAATTCCGGGGGGCCGTTGTTCAACATGAAAGGCGAAGTGGTTGGCATCAATTCGCAGATTTATAGCCGTTCCGGCGGGTTCATGGGGATTTCCTTTGCCATTCCGATCGATGTAGCCATGGATGTGCAGAGCCAGCTCAAGTCTAGTGGCAGAGTCAGCCGGGGGCGGATTGGTGTGGTCATTCAGGAAATGACCAAGGAGCTGGCCGAATCATTTGGGCTTGGCAAGGTTCAGGGTGCCGTTATCAATTCCGTTGAAAAGGGCGGGCCGGCTGACAAGGCGGGGATCGAGCCGGGGGACGTCATTCTGAAATTTGATGGTAAACCGATCGTGGGGTCAGGGGATCTGCAGCGCATTATCGGAATGAGCAAACCGGGAACAAAAGCGCCAGTTCAGGTGTGGCGCAACGGGAGTAGCGTTGAATTGCTTGCGGTTGTTGGGGAAGCTACCGATGATGCATCGACCAGCCGGAACTCGAGAACGATCAAGCCGGCAGAGCAAGCGGCCAACCGGCTTGGTCTCGTCGTTTCGGAATTGAGCAGCGAACAAAAACGTTCGTTGAAGGTCGGTGGCGGTTTGCTTGTCGAGGAAGTTCGCGGTAACGCGGTACGAGCCGATCTTCGTCCAGGCGACATCATTCTGGCTTTGATCGCGCGAGGTGAAAGCACTGAAATCAAGAGCGTTGAGCAATTCAACAAGTTGCTGTCGCGATTTGACAAGACGGCAAATATTGCCTTGATGGTCAAGCGTGGCGAAATGCAGACGTTTGTTACGATCAAAGGTTTACCGGAAAGATAGGTGGTTACCTTAACCCTGATTTCGCGAACGTATTGTCATCTTTGCCATGAGATGGAACAAGCGTTGATGCCGCTGGCTAAAGAAATCGGCTTTGCAGTTGAAGTTCTTGATGTAGACGCGAGTGCCGATCTTGAGGCACGTTACGATCAGTGGGTTCCGGTGCTGCTGCACGAAGGAAGTGATCTTTGTCATTACTTCCTGGATGAAGCCAAAGTCCGTGATTATTTGAGCAAAATCCGCTAAAATCCGCGCCTTTCGGCAATTCGAACAAGGGTGCTTGTCGGCACCCTTTCTTTCAGGCGCGGACTGCCGCGATAGCTCAAACGAAACCATGCAACATATCCGTAATTTTTCAATCATCGCCCATATCGACCACGGCAAATCCACGCTGGCCGACCGTATCATCCATTTGTGCGGGGGGCTTTCCGATCGTGAGATGGAAGCACAAGTTCTCGATTCGATGGATATCGAACGCGAGCGCGGGATCACCATCAAGGCGCAAACGGCGGCGCTGCAGTACAAGTCGCGCAATGGCGAGGTGTATAACCTGAACTTGATCGATACGCCGGGACACGTCGATTTCTCCTACGAGGTTTCCCGTTCGCTCTCGGCGTGTGAAGGCGCTTTGCTGGTCGTCGATGCTTCACAAGGCGTTGAGGCGCAGACTGTGGCCAATTGTTATACGGCGATCGAACTGGGCGTCGAGGTTTTGCCGGTATTGAACAAAATCGACTTGCCTTCCGCTGCGCCGGAAAACGCGCGGCAGGAAATCGAAGATGTGATTGGCATCGACGCTTCACACGCCATTCTGGCTTCGGCCAAGTCCGGGCTGGGTGTCGAGGATATTCTCGAAGCGATCATCGAGCGCATTCCGGCGCCGCAAGGCGATCCTGAAGCGCCACTCAAGGCCTTGCTGATCGATTCCTGGTTTGATAACTACGTTGGTGTGGTCATGCTCGTTCGCGTGGTTGACGGCGTCTTGCGTCCGAAAGACAAGATTCAACTGATGGCCACCGGTTCTTCGCATTTGTGCGAGCAGGTCGGCGTGTTTACGCCGAAGGCCATGCAGCGCGACGTGCTGTGTGCTGGCGAGGTCGGCTACATCATTTCAGGCATCAAGGAACTGCAGGCAGCCAAGGTTGGCGATACGGTTACTCTGGCCGAACGTCCGGCTGCCGAGCCACTTCCGGGTTTCAAGGAAATCAAGTCGCAGGTGTTTGCCGGGCTTTATCCGGTCGAATCCAATCAATACGATTCTTTGCGCGAATCGCTGGAAAAACTCAAGCTCAACGATGCTTCGCTGCACTACGAACCGGAAGTATCGCAGGCGCTCGGCTTTGGTTTTCGTTGTGGCTTCCTTGGCCTGTTGCACATGGAAATCGTGCAGGAGCGCC
>CAZZDF010000212.1:0-3738 GCA_964652915.1 uncultured Propionivibrio sp.
CCTATGCAAAAACGCCCAAATATTTCTCCCAGCAGATCGTCCGCAGAAAACTGCCCGGTAATCGTACCAAGGGCCGTCTGGGCTTCGCGTAATTCTTCGGCAAGCAGTTCAAGCTGCGGCAATTGCGCTCGGGCGGCCGCAATGTGTTCTGCAGTTTCGGCAAGCGCACGCAGGTGGCGCTCGCGGGCGATGAAAACGTCCTCTGCAGGATGCCAGCCGGCGATGCGTAACAACTCGCTACGCAACAACTCGACGCCCTCGCCATGCTTGGCGGAGAGCGAAATGGCCACACCATCCGGCTCGGCATGACGCTCGGCACACCGCCCGGCAAGATCGATCTTGTTGTAAACGGTAATTCGCGCCAGCTTCTCGGGTAGCTTTTTAAGAATCGCCTGCTCGGCTTGACCCACGCCGCTTTGCGCATCCACCAGTAACAGCACAAGATCGGCCCGTTCGATTTCGCGCCAGGTTCGGGCAATCCCGATCTGTTCGATCTCATCTTCGGTGTCCCGCAGGCCGGCGGTGTCGATGATATGTAGCGGAATCCCCTCGATCTGCAGGGTACTGCGCACCACATCGCGGGTAGTTCCGGCCACTGCCGTGACGATGGCCAGATCGTCGCCAGCCAGGCGGTTGAGCAAGCTGGATTTGCCGACGTTCGGCTGCCCGACGATAACGACGTTCAAACCACCTTGCAGGAGTTTTCCTTGTTGCGCGCGATAAAAGACCGCCGCCAAACGCTGTTGCAACCGTTCCAGACGACCAAAAGCGTCGGCAGCCTGCAAAAAATCGATGTCTTCGTCCGGGAAATCGAGCGTCGCTTCAACCAGAGCTCGCAATTCGGTCAGTTGCTCAAGCAGGGCATTGATTTCTCTGGAAAAATCACCGTGCAGCGAACGAACGGCACTGCGCGCGGCACTTGTCGTTGCCGCATCAATCAGGTCGATGACCGCTTCGGCTTGCGCCAGATCGAGTTTGCCGTTGAGAAAAGCCCGCCGGGTAAATTCTCCGGGTTCGGCCAGACGCGCCCCCAGATCAAGACAGCGCGACAGCAACATTTGCGTAACCACCGGCCCGCCATGCCCGTGCAGCTCGAGTACGTCCTCGCCGGTAAAGGAGTGGGGCCGAGGGAAAAACAGTAAAAGGCCGGTATCGATCAGTTCCCCGCTGGCCTCACGAAAACCGGCCAGGGTAGCCTGCCGGGGAAGTGGCTCGGTTGCGCACAGACGCCGCGAGAAGTCGCGCAAGCCGTCACCCGATACCCGAATCACGCCAATCCCGCCACGGCCCGGCGCCGTGGCGATGGCGGCGATGGTATCAGGCCTTGGGATCGTTGGCGGCCTTTCCGCCACTCTCGATCATCCGGGTAATCTGCCATTGCTGGGCAATGGAGAGAATGTTGTTAACCACCCAGTAAAGAACCAGACCCGCCGGGAAGAAAAAGAACATGAAACCAAAGATAAAAGGCATGGCCATCGTGATCTTGGCCTGGATCGGATCGGGTGGCGTTGGATTCAGCTTGGTCTGAATCAACATGGTCAGCATCATGATGATCGGCAAGACATAGTACGGATCTTGCGAAGAAAGATCCGTAATCCACAGCAGCCACGGCGCATCGCGCATCTCTACCGCACCCAGCAAAGCCCAGTACAAGGCGATGAACACGGGAATCTGCACCAGAATCGGCAGGCAACCGCCGAGCGGGTTGATTTTTTCGGTCTTGTAGAGATTCATCATCTCCATGTTCAATTTCTGCTTGTCGTCACCACAGCGCTCGCGCAAGGCCGTCATGCGCGGCGTAATCGCCTTCATCTTGGCCATGGACTTGTAACTGGCGGCCGAAAGGGGGAAGAAAAGCGCCTTGATGAAAACCGTCAGCAAAACAATCGACCAACCCCAGTTGCCGACCAGCTTATGAATGAACTCCAGACACCAGAAAATCGGTGCGGCAACAATGGTCAGCATTCCGTAATCGACCACCAACGGCAGTCCGACAGCACCGATACCGCCGTCAGCGACCGGCTTGGCCAGTTTATCCAGCGTCGACTGAATCTGCGGACCGGCGTAGAGCGAAACGGAATCGCCCCCGGTTGCTCCCGGCGCGACAACCGGCGACGGAACAATCAACCCGGCCGCGACAACCGGCTTGGCGCCGGTTTCGACCGTGCGAACAAAAAACTCACGTTGTTGCTTTTCCTGGGGAACCCAGGCCGAAACGAAATAATGCTGCACCATCGCCATCCAACCGTTATCGGCTTGCGTGGTGAACTTGGCTTTGCCCTTTTCGATATCGTCAAACTTGAGCTTCTGGTACTTGTCCTGTTCGGTATAGAGCGCCGGACCGGTAAAGGTACTAACCATACTGCTCTCACCTTCAGGAGCGGTCGTGTCGCGCTGAAGCTGATAATAGGCGTGAGCGGCAATCGGGTTCTTGCTGCCGTTGACAATCTCATAGGCCACATTGATCAGATAGCTGCCACGCGTAAAGGTAATGATCTTGGCTACCTTGACGCCATCGCCCCCGGAGGCTTCAAGCCGCAAGCTCACTGTCTTGTCGTCCGGCCCCAGTTCTCGCGAACCTTCGACTACGCGATAAACCGTCTTGTGATTGGGCAATCCCGCGCCAATCAGACCGCTTTGTGCAGCGTATTGGTGCTTGGCCTCGAACAGCGAGAACTGAACCGACTTGTCGATAGTCGATTTGTAATCATTAAACTCTAGGCCAACGATGTCGCCGCCCTGGGTCGAGACCTGCGCGACAAACAAATCGGTCGAAACAGAGATGAGTTCGCCCTTGGCCTGGCTCGACGGAGCAACATCGGGAACCGAGGACGTTGGCGCCGGGCTCGTGGCGGAAGGAACCGGAACGGACGAACCATTCACCGAAGCACTGGCAGCCGTTGCCTGCACCTCGACCTTGGGTTGATTGAACTTCTGCCATTCGGTCCACAACATGAACAGCGAAAAGACGAACAGCAGCAAAGGCATCAGGCGTCGGTTATCCATTAACGACCTATATAGAATTTAAGTTTCAAGGAACAGGATCAAAGCCACCCGGGTTCCACGGATGGCAACGAGATAAACGCCTCAAACCGAGACGAAGGCCAACGAACACACCATACTTTTCAATCGCTTCGGCGGCATAGGCTGAACAACTGGGGAAAAAACGGCAGCGTTGCCCGAGAACCGGGCTGATTGCATATTGATACAAGCGAATCAGAAGCAACAGCAACGCTTTCATGGCTTCATCGTTCAGGTGATATCAGTTTAACCAACAGTCCCCGGATTTCTGCGGCCAGAGCCCGTCGATCAAGTGTTTTCGGTTTAATCGCCAAACGCAAAATCAGATCACGTGCAGGCAATCGGTGGTGTAGCAAACGAAAACTCTCCCGACCGAGCCGACGAACCAGATTCCGATCCACGGACCGACGCAAAAACCGCTTGGCAACGACCAGACCCAAGCGTGCGCCGAATGCTTCTTCCGCGCCGCGAAGGCGGTAATGTAACAGGAAATGCGGACTCCTAAGTGCCTTCCTGAAACCAAAAACGGATGAGAATTCATCCGTTTTTGTCAGTCGATATGCTTTCGGGAAAGCAAAGGTCAAACGTGCATTCCCCACTACTTGTTGATAGCTTAGACGGCCAGACGATGACGCCCTTTGGCACGACGCGCACGAATCACAGCACGACCACCACGAGTAGCCATACGGACGAGGAAGCCGTGGGTACGTTTGCGAC
>CAZZDF010000213.1:0-3705 GCA_964652915.1 uncultured Propionivibrio sp.
ATAAGGAGCACACCATGAACCTGCAAATCAGTGGTCACCACCTTGAGATCACTCCGGCAATTCATGATTACGTTACCGGAAAGCTTGAGCGCGTTACACGTCATTTCGACAACGTTATTGATGTGAACGTTATTTTGTCGGTGGACAAACTGAAGCAGAAAGCCGAAGTGACGGTTCATCTGTCTGGCAAGGACGTTTTCGTTGAGTCGATCGATGAAGACCTTTACGCGGCAATTGACAATCTGGCCGACAAACTCGACCGTCAAATCCAGAAACACAAGCAGAAAATCCAGGATCACCATCGTGGGCAAAAGCTCACGCCGGCCGATCAGGACTGATCAATAACCGATCGCGCTGAAAGGCCTGACTGACACCGTACCACCATTGGTCGGCTGCACGACAGTTTCAAGAAATTCGACGAGTTCGCTTGAAACCCTCGGGGTAGCATGGACAAATTGGTGGTACGTTTTTTCCTCCACCCATAACTGGCTCGATGAACGGGGTCGCCGATTGATCGAATCTGACACTGACGCAACCCCTGCCGTTTCCCTTGGTTCCTTGGTCTATTCCACCGAGGTTAGTATTCTTGTATGACCCAGATTGCTCAATTACTGAATTCGGAAAACATCGTTCTCGATCTGGACGCGAGTAGTAAAAAGCGCGTTTTCGAACAGGTTGGCCTGCTTTTCGAGAACAACCAAGGCATTGCCCGAAGCACGGTCTTCGATAGCCTTTTCGCACGCGAAAAGCTCGGTTCGACCGGACTTGGCCAAGGTATCGCCATTCCGCACGGTCGCATAAAAGGACTGAAACAAGCCAGCGGCGCATTCTTGCGGTTGACGACACCTGTCCCCTTCGACTCGCCCGACGGGAAACCCGTATCGCTGCTCTTTGTTTTGCTCGTCCCTGAACAAGCGACCGAGCATCACCTGCAAATACTTTCGGAACTTGCCGAACGCTTCTCTGATCGCAATTGCCGCGAAGCGTTATGTGCTGCGGACAACCCCGAAGCGATTCGCAAAATTTTTTCCAATCTGGAATAAGGGCTTCTTCAGGATGATTGCCACCCGCACGTTGAGCATTACCCAGCTTTTCGAAGACCATGTCGAAAAACTCAAACTCAACTGGGTCGCTTCGGTTGGCGTCGAAAGACTTGTCGAACTCAAGGACATGGAAACGTTTGGCCCGGATGTGGTCGGGCACCTCAACCTGATTTACAGCCACCGCGTTCAGGTAATCGGCAAAGCCGAGCAACGTTGGGCGGAGCGCGTCGGCTGGGATCGCTGGCATCGTCAGATCGACGATCTGATCCACTCCCGGCCGCCGGCAATCATCGTCGCCGACGGCCTCGAAATTCCGGCCGGCATGCGCGACATCTGCGAGGAATCACAAACCCCGCTATTCACCAGTCCGAAGGCCTGCTCGGCAGTCATCGACCTGCTGCACCTTTACCTGGCCCGCCGCTTTGCCGACACCGTATCGGCCCACGGAGTCTTCATGGATGTATTTGGTGTCGGCGTGCTGATTACCGGCGACTCCGGCGTCGGGAAGAGCGAACTGGCCCTTGAACTGGTATCCCGTGGCCATGGTCTGGTCGCCGACGACGTGGTCGAACTGGCCCGGATCGCCCCAACGACTATCGAAGGGCGCTGCCCAGGAATGTTGCGCGACTATCTCGAAGTGCGCGGGCTAGGCTTGCTCAATATCCGGACAATTTTCGGTGAAACAGCTTCGCGCCGCAAAATGAAACTCAAGTTGATCGTTCACCTGCAAAAAGGCAGTCTGGGCGATGACATGCCACGTTTGCCGCTCGATTCGCAGACTCAGGAAATCCTGAGCATCCCGATTCGCAAGGTTGTTTTCCAGGTTGCACCCGGTCGAAACCTGGCCGTTTTGCTCGAAGCGGCCGTCCGTAACTGCATTCTGCAATTGCGCGGCATCGACAGCATGAGCGAGTTTATCAATCGTCAGCAGCAGGCTGTTCTTGACGACGATATTTGACGGAATCGCCGTCATTTTTTCTTCTAAAGGAGCCCCCCCAATGAAAGCACTTATTGCGCTAGTCGCCCTCGGTCTTGTGGCCACCAGTTCTTTTGCCGCTGAAGCCGAAAAGAAGGCGCCATCGGCAGCACAACTGGCACAACAGGAAAAAATGAAATCCTGCAATGCCGAAGCGAAAACCAATGCCCTCAAAGGCGATGAGCGCAAAAAGTTCATGAGCGAATGCCTCAGCTCAAAACCCGCCCCTTCCTCGCAGCAAGACAAGATGAAGTCATGCAACGCCGAAGCCGCCACCAAAGAACTCAAAGGCGACGCGCGCAAAAGCTTTATGAGCGAATGCCTTAAGGCAGATAAGAAATAGCTCCGACCTCCGCGCAATAAAAATGGCGATGCTGATCATCGCCATTTTTATTGCGCGGCCCTTGCCGACGCGCGATCAGAGTTGTTCAAACTCCGCACAATCGGCACCTTTGCTGGACGCCGAAGCGGCAAAACAGATCGTCCCCTTGCCGTAAAGCACGCACTCCTCGCCACGCAAGAACAACTCGGGCTTGCCGTTCAGCGTAACGAAGGTTCCATTGGTGCTGTTGTCAACGAGGAAGACGCGATCGCCACGGCGTTCGATCTGCGCATGATGCCTTGACGCACGGCGATCATGGACCAGAACATCGCACTCTGCGCCTCTGCCCAAGCGAACCAGCGGATTGTTCTCGTCGAGCACAATCACCTTGTCACGATAACGAAGGCTGATGGGCGCGCAACTCTGCTCCGACGCATCCGCGAGTTTCTCTGCCGGCGTTGCCGTTTCCGATGAAACGACTTCAAACACTTCCATCCCCAACGGCCGGCCGTTCGTCAGCGTTGCCGTGACATTGCGGGTAGCATCCCTGAATCCCGACGATAATCCTTCGTGCGCCGTAAGGTTGGTCAAGACCTGTCCAGGCAAGGCCAAACCGACCAGATAAACCGCTGCATTGACCGATTCGCCTTCAAGGCTATCGCCCTGTTCGTTCAACGGGCCATAGGAAAAGCCGACGCGAATGGCCAACTTGACTCCAGATACTGGAGGAATATCGGCAACGCGCTGCTGCATATCGACCGCAGCCTGATAAGCTTCATCGACCGAATCGAATGCCGCCATCACCTCACCACCGACCGATTTCAGTACCCGCCCGCCAAAACCGTCAATCGCCCGCTCCATCCGCTTCACGCAACGATCGACGGCCCGCAGGGCTTCGGCATCGCCAAGCTTCTCGTGAAGACGCGCGCTACCTGAAACGTCGGCGCAAAGAACCGATAAAGAGGGAGGAGGAGTAGAGGCAACGTCCATGATCATTCCAACGTTAGAAACTATGGTTCCCATACCAAACGGCGTTTCGCCAACAACCGCAATACTCATACTTGGACCTCTTTTTGGCTGAACCTAGATACGGCATTTAAGCATGATAACAAAAGCCGGGCGGCTGTGCGTTATGCGTTTCGCTTGAGTCCGTCGAAAACAATCCGGACGTTCGGCAGCGCGCCCTCATCGGGGAGCAATGGCGCATCAAAAACGGTGTCGCCCCCCTCCATTTCTAACAACTCTGCCCCGACGCGCAGTCCCTTGAAATCAAAAAACGCGTTATCGGCCAAGTGCGACGGAACAATATTCTGCAAGGCCGAAAACACCGATTCGGTCCGCCCCGGATAACGCTGATCCCAATC
>CAZZDF010000214.1:0-3697 GCA_964652915.1 uncultured Propionivibrio sp.
GTGGTTCGGATCGTCCTTGACAAGAAGGACGTGGTTAGTTGGACGGCACCTGCATCCAAGAAACCTAAAAAAGGCAAGGCAGAGGGGGAAGGCAAGCAAGAAGGGGGAAACAAAGCAAAGGAGGAAGACAAAAATTCCACGCCTGGCAAGTGTCAGCCAAGAAATTTAAGAGGAACGGGCAATGCGGATAGAAGCAAAACGAGTTTTACCTCAAAACCGCGGAAGGAAGCGCCAATAATCAACATAAGCATTGATGGCGGGCCTGTACTGAATTTTGTGTAAATTGGCTCTAGGCAATTTTATCTTTCCAAAATGAGCTGACGGCAAAGATATGATTCCGCTTGCTGGAGTGATGCACCGGCTTTTTGCAGAAATTCGATGCAACGTGGCAAGAATATGGTTCCGCGGTGCGGCAAGATTATGGTTCCCGGGACAAGGCCGCTTTTTTTCGCCTGGAGTTTTTCTATTTGCGGCGAAAGGCTTGCCAGACGGAGATGCTGGCCAGGGCCAGGAAGCAGAGAACAGACCAGTTGGCCAGTGTCAGGCCAATAAAGGTCCAGTCTTTCTCTGTGCAAAATCCGGTGACCATGAACATGGCGGGCCATTTCATTGACAGCCAATTGACGATGGTTTCGACCAGGGTGGGATCGCTTAGGCCGCACTCGGTCACTTGATCCGGAGCGTATTGCATCCAGCTTTGTTGTGCTGCCGTGGCGACTCCCCACAGTGCGGTCAGTCCGGTTGCGATACCCCAGTACCGCGGCCAGCGGTTGGTGAGGCAGGCGAAGGCCGAGAGCAGGGCGATGACGATATATAGGAAGCGCTGAAAATTACAAAGGTAGCAGGGGGCAAGGCGGAGAAATTCGCCAAGGGCGAGTCCTGATGCCAGCAGTCCGCTGGCGGCGATCGCCATGAGACCGAATGTTAGGCGGCGTGAGGGAATGGGAATCTGCATTGGTGTTCAGTCCTGTGTTGGGGGGCTTGGTCGATGGCTATGTGGGCGCTCAGCAGGTTTCTGTTTTACATGAGTGGAGCTTGCTGGTCAGTTCGGCCATTCCGCCACCATTTTGAACGTTCTTGTAGCCCAGCTTGATCAGGGTTTCTTTGGCGGTTTCCGAGCGGCGTCCGCTGCGGCAATAAACCAGGATGTTTTCATCCTTTTTGGCTTTCTTTAGAGCGGGCAGATTGGCATCGATCTGGTCGTACGGAATGTTGATCGCTCCGTCGATATGGCCGGCGGCAAATTCTTCGGGTGTGCGGACGTCAATAATCAGGTTCCATTTTGCGCCGTTGTAGGCGTATGTCTGCGCGTGGGCGATCAGCGGCAGACTGAGGGCGAAAAGAATCAGGTAAAAAAGGCGGGTCAGCGGCGTCGGTGTTTTCATTCGAGTCTCGTACATTTGCATCAGCGATAAAGCCGCTCATTATATGGCGATGCTGGGCGGCCGTTGGGTAAACGGGAGTGAGTGCCGGGGCATGCGCTTCGTGCTAATGTTCCGGCAAGGGCTTGTGGCGGCGTGTTTTTGGCCATGGCGGATTGGAGTATTGATGAGGGGAGTTGGTTCATGAGTACGCTGTTGATTCACCACGCGCGTTGCGTGGCCACGTTTGATCATGGAGATGTTTCCCGCTCGACCGAGTTGCGCGATGCATCCGTTTTTGTTCAGGATAATCGTATCGAATTCATCGGGCAGGCATCGGATGTGCCAGCGGAGGCGCTACTGGCGGACGAGCTTATCGATGCGCGCCGGCATTTGGTGACGCCGGGGCTGATCAATACGCATCATCACATGTATCAGTCGTTGACGCGGGCGATTCCGCAGGTGCAAAACGCCGAGTTGTTCAGTTGGTTGCAAGGGCTCTATCCGATCTGGGCCGGGCTGACGCCGGAGATGGTGCTGGTCAGTACGCAGATCGCCATGGCGGAACTGTTGCTGAGCGGCTGTACGACGAGTAGCGATCATCTTTACATCTACCCCAATGGCGTTCGTTTGGACGATAGCATTGAAGCGGCACAGCGAATTGGCATGCGTTTCGTTGCTACGCGCGGCAGCATGAGTGTTGGGAAAAGTCAGGGCGGCTTGCCGCCGGATCGTGTGGTCGAGAAGGAAGACTTCATCCTGAAAGATACGCAGCGCCTGATCGAGCAGTATCACGATGCGTCGGCCGGCAGCATGCTGAATATCGCCGTCGCGCCTTGTTCGCCGTTCAGCGTCAGTCGCGATCTGATGCGCGAGTCGGCGCTGCTGGCGCGGCAGTACGGCGTGCGTCTGCATACGCATCTGGCCGAGAATGACCACGATCTGGCCTATAGCCGTGAGAAATTTGGCTGCACTCCGACGCAATACGCGCAGGATCTCGGCTGGTTGGGGCACGACGTCTGGCATGCGCATTGTGTGAAGCTCGACGATGCGGGGATTGGCGCGTTTGCCGCCAGCCGTACCGGGGTGGCGCATTGTCCGTGCAGCAATATGCGTCTGTCGAGCGGGATCGCGCCGATCCGCAAGATGCTTGATGCGGGTGTGCCGGTCGGTCTCGGTGTCGACGGGTGCGCCAGTAACGATGCGGCACACATGGTCAATGAGGCGCGGCAGGCGCTTCTGCTGGCGCGCGTCGGGCGGGCCATGCAGGCGCCTGAAGTCCGCGAAGGGCGTACCGTCTATGGTTGCGATCTGGGGCCGGCGGAGATGACTGCGCGCGACGCGCTCAATATTGCTACACGCGGCGGCGCGCAGGTGCTGGGGCGCAGCGACATCGGTCATCTGGCGGTGGGGATGTGCGCCGATCTGGCGTTGTTCGATCTGGAGTCGCTGGCTTTTGCCGGCGGTGCCGTGCATGATCCGGTGGGCAGCCTGCTGCTGTGTGCCAGCCCGCAAGCCGACTACACCGTGGTTAATGGAAAAGTGGTGGTGCGCAACGGGCAACTGGAAACGGTGGATTTATTGCCGTTGATCGAGCGGCATAACGGCTTGGCGAGGCAACTTGCGGAGGCGGTGCGTTAGCACGGGGGAGCGGTAACTGAGCGGCAATGGTGTGTTGTCCATGCCGCTCAGTTGCTTACTGCTTTGTTGCGGGCGAGATTACTGCTCGAAGCCCGAGAAGATGACGCAAACTTCCTTGTAGTCGGCCGTCGAGGCCAGCAGGCCGGCGAAGCCGGAGGTGCCGGTGGCCGAAACAACAATCGATGTCTCGCGGTTGCCCAGTTCGTGTGCGCGCTTCAGGGTGTCTTCACCAACGATGACCGGGTAGCCGCCGCTGTTGCGCATGCCCTTGGCGATTTCCAGCCAGTCGTAGGTTTCGTCGTCGAGAATGCCGTGCGCGATGCTGTGCGGGGCGGTTTCCCATGGCCACATATAGTTCTTGCGCTGGCGGGCCGCTTCTTCGAACGAGAGGTTGCCCAGGCGCTCCCAGGCGCGGTTAAGCGGTGCGCAGGATTGGGTTTGCACCGTCACCATGCGCGGCAGATGGCCGAGGACGCCGAGTTTGTTGGCCATGGCAAAACCTTGGGCAATACCGCTGGCCAGAGCGCCACCACCGATCTGCACGAAAATCGCGTCGATCTGACGTTGACCGAGGACTTCCGCCATTTCAAAAGCGATGGTGCGGCCGCCTTCGATGGCCAGACCGTTTTCCGTGCCTTGTACGCCAAACGGGATGGCGCCGCCGTTGACGGCTTCGAGGAAGCGCAGGAAGCAGG
>CAZZDF010000215.1:0-3694 GCA_964652915.1 uncultured Propionivibrio sp.
CTTGAGCCTTGTTACCAAAGAAAAGCCGGCGGGGACTTCGGTCCCCGTCGTCAATTGTGCTCTGCTAGCAAACGAAGGAGTCTCCCCGGCGCTGCCGGGGAGACAGTGAAAGTTTGACGTATTCGGGGTTGTCCATCGTAGAAACGTGACCCCGCCAAGCACATGAAAGGAAGAACCCAGATGGATAGCCCAAATTGTTAAAACCGTCGCAAGAAAACCGGTGCCATGCGCAAACAGCCGGCGATGCGCGACAATAGCGCTCTTTTACGCCACAAGCGCGCAAAGCCCATGCCCAAAACCGCCCCGCCGGAATCGCCGTGCCCCTGCGGCAAACCCTTATCCTACGCCGCCTGCTGCGCGCCTTATCACGCCGGCGCTCCGGCACCAACGGCGGAAGCGCTGATGCGCTCGCGTTACAGCGCCTACGTTCATGGTCTGGAAGCCTATTTGCTGGAAACCTGGCACAGCAGCAAACGCCCCGAATCGCTGAATCTGGATGGTGATCGCAACACGCGCTGGCTCGGCCTCGAAATCAAACGCCACCAGGAAACCGGAGATAACACGGCGATTGTCGAATTTGTCGCCCGTTACAAAATCGACGGCCGTGCGCACCGCCTGCACGAAACCAGCCGGTTCGTCCGCGAAGAAGGCCGCTGGTATTACGTCGATGGCGAGTTTCCGGAAGAGCGCAAAAACACATGAAAGAGGAACTCCCGATCCTCTACCGTGATGACCACCTGATCGCTATCCATAAGCCGGCCGGGCTGCTGGTTCACCGCACCGTACTTGATCGTCACGAAACACGCTTTGCCGTGCAGATCCTGCGCGACCAGATCGGTCAGCATGTGCATCCGGTGCATCGTCTGGACCGCGGCACTTCGGGTGTCCTGCTCTTTGCACTCGACCGCGATACCGGTCGCCTGCTGAGCACGCAGTTCGAAACACAACAGGTCGATAAAACCTATCTGGCTGTCGTTCGTGGTATTCCGGAGGAGTCCGGAACGATCGACCATCCGCTAACCCGTCAGTACGACGACTACGAATTCCGCGCACCAGATAGCAGCGGCGAAGCGCAGAACGCAGTCACCCGCTACCGGCGCCTGGCGACGGTTGAACTTCCCCACCGGGTGGATCGCTATCCGACGAGTCGTTACGCGCTGCTTGAGCTTAAACCCGAAACCGGACGCCGCCACCAGTTGCGCCGGCACCTCAAGCACATCGCGCATCCAATCATCGGCGATGCCACTTACGGCAAAGGCCGACACAACCGCCTGTTTCAAGAACTGTTCGGCTGCCACCGTCTACTGCTGGCCTGCCTCGAAATGCGCCTCACCCACCCGCTGAGCGGCCAGCCATTGGCGCTCAAGACACCGCTGGCCGAGGACTTCGAGTTATTGCTTGGAAAACTGGGCTGGGCCGAGCGGCTATCTTCGGCCACCGGCGAGGTTTAGCCGCGACTGCCCTTCCAGCTGACCGCACAGCTTGAACGCAGGTACTTGAGCGCCCGCTCCATGTGCGTGTCCGGCCATCTGGGGTCGGTATCGGCCAACCCCTCTTCGGCCTCGCGGCGCAGATCTTCCGACCAGAAACGCAGCAAGTCCTCGCGCATTGCTTCCGGTGCCTTGCCGGTAACGAAATCCTCCACCGCCTGCGAATCAAATCCGTCGTTGCGAAACACACGGATGATCTCTTTGGCCTCTTTCAGCAACATCGAGGCCTTGGGCGGCAGGCCGGTGGCCACGAATAGAAACACCGTTGCCAGCACCGCCGGATCGTCGGCTTCGCCACGCGTGACCCGATCCCATTCCCTGGCCACCAGCCGGTTGTATTCCCGCACATCGTCATCGACGCTTTCGGCGACGAAAAAGCTCTGCACGTAATCGCCGTACAGCAGTTTATCGGCGGTCGTACCCGACGCCCGGATCTGCGGCAGATCGCGCGTCAGAAAACGCTCCATCGCCCGCCGCGTCAGCCGCTGGAACTCCTCCGGCTCGTTTTTGAGGAACACATCCAGCCGGCGCTCGTCAAGCTTGGCTTTGGCTGCTCTGGCGGCCTTGACCAAATGCACGAAGCTCGTCCGCGACGGCATCCTGATTTCTGCCTTGTCGACAAAAAGCACCAGCATGGCCGAGCGGATCAAGGAATCCGCATCATCGACATCGCGGCGCGAAACGCCCATTTTTTTCGCCAGCCAGAAAGCGAAATCGATCGCGCTCTGAATTTCCTGCCGCTTTTCAAGTTCGGCGCGGTATTTATCGAGCGTAAAGTTTCCCGAAAGCGTCTTCTCATCGAGATAGGCCCGCTGGCTATCCGGCGTAACGGATTCAGCGGCGATCACCGCGCTTTCCGGCATCGCATGCAGACGTTTCAACATCTCCGAACCGCCCTTGGAATGCGACAGCAGCGTTTTATCGCGCAAGGAACAAGCGGCAGCACGCAAATCACCGCCGGAAATTTCCTCCAGATACAGGCTGATCAGCCGCACCATGCGATGCTGTGCGAGTTCCAGTTCCGGGCGCAGGTGCGCGGTGCCAAAATAATTGGCGATCTGAACGATGCCTTTGGCAAAATCTTCCTGCAGGATCTCCAGCCGGCCGGGCGTAATCAGTTCGGCGGCCACACCATAACGCAAAGCTTTGTCAAAAAACGGCCGCCCGTCGAAAGCGGCCAGTGAAGTCGGAGCCGTATTGGATGCCATAACCATCGATCCGCTTCCCTAAATCGCCGATTCTTCTTCGTCGTCCGCAGACCCGGCAAAATCGGAAGCCTCCGCCGCGGCCATTTCATTGGCCTGCTCGAGCAGCTTCTGGATGCGATCGCGCAGGATGATCAGCACTTCCTCAAAGGCATCCGGCAGTTCATAACGCAGCAACCAGGCTGTTTCCATCCAGTCGCCATCGGCAATTTCATAGCGCGAAAGCAGGGGGCGCGATTTTTCCATCGAATCGCCCAGGCTGAGGCCGTGATCAAGTTCCTCGATCTTTTCCATCAGCCAGGTATTGCTCGTCTGCGGGCTAATTTCGGCGTTGAATGACGGTGAGAACAGGCCAGAGGTGGCAAAGCCGAAGAGTTCCTCGTAACGGTCCTCAAAATAATCGGCCAGCGTCGAACAGCCGCCTTCCAGATCAGCCATGGTTTCGAGATATTCGACAGCGCTCTCGGCCTCGCGATGCACTACCGCGTTAATCATCGCCCGCAGCCGCTCGCCCTTGCGGTCGCCGTATTTCTTTTCCAGAACGATGGCGCGGGCAAACTGCTCGGGCGTCACCAGCATATTGACCACGGATTCCTTGGAGGAATCAAATTCGCGCATGATGGCCAGCAAGTCACGCGGCGGCATATCGTCCAGAACAGCCACCAGCGCATTGTCACCGGCCTGATCGGCCACCGCCACCAGCGCCCGCTCGGCGCCGTCGATGTCGCCGGCCTGAATCATCTCTGAGGAAACCAAAACAACGTGATGCATGGATTCTCTTTCTATCAACAGTTAAATTTATCGATCCAGCGATTCAAAACCCTGCTCGGAAAGCCAGTCGGCGCCGGCTTCGCTCAAATCGTCGACGTCGTCGCCGTCGTCGGCCTCGTCGCCGCGCTCCCAATTCTCCTGCCCGTCTTCTTCAGCCACTTCCGCCGCCGGTGCGGCAAACGAACGGGTGCGCAAAAACTCGAGCACGGCAACGACGACCAGAAACGC